>NZ_JAUBQR010000116.1:0-20653 GCF_036701385.1 Microcoleus sp. Pol12B4
TCTCTATTTTCAGCGCGGCTTCTTGGCTCTATCCTTTATGCAGCAAGCATTATAGGTACGTTGTCACCCGCTAAGGAGTAGGACATATTGGTTTGTACCGCGATCCGACAACTCGGATGGCGATCGAATATTATTTCAAAGTTCCCCACGATATCGAACAGCGAGATGTTTTAATTGTCGATCCGATGTTGGCTACTGGTAATTCAGCAGTCGCGGCAGTAGATAGGCTGAAAGAAGTTAATCCGAAGTCTATTAAATTTTTGTGCTTGCTGGCGGCACCGGAGGGACTTAAGCACTTTCACGAACAACACCCTGACGTGCAGATTTATACGGCTGCTGTTGACGAGTGTTTGGACGAGTACGGCTATATTGTACCCGGATTGGGAGATGCGGGCGATCGACTTTACGGCACTATGTGAATTCAATAAAATTATTTTCTGCTGTATATGTTAATACATTCATTGAAAAATAAGTTTACTAACATAACTATTGGTTGGAGAGTGCCAGACAATGTAAATTGCAAGATTTTAATGTCAGGAAAAGCCTATATACAGTAAGGGTTGTAGGATTTTTTTACATTAAATTCGTAAATTGCATTATCTCAATGTATTTACTGCATTTTATGGTGTAATTCTCTGCCTTTAGGATAATTAATCGCAGGAATTAGTTCATAAAATAGATGTATGATGCTCACCGTTTTTGATCGACTACTAACAATTCTTGGACGAGGAAAAAAGAATGGAGACTACAGCACAGAAAGAAGCCCCAACTCAGCCTGTTGAGGAAGTGAAAATTCAGAATATCAACAGTTTGGAGTTTGAGCTTTGGGCTAAAGCAGTGAAACGGCAGATGATTGCAGCACTCTCTAAAAAGGGCGCGATTTGACATCTCTGGGTTTTTTGTGCACAGGTTGTGTTAATTAAATTAACAAAATTTTTGTCTGCATTGTTGTCCGAGAGCGATAAGTGGGGAGGGGAAGAGTTTTGAGATTGCGCCTCTCGATGAGTTGCGGGAGAGGGAGAAAAAAGCATTTTCCTTTTTCCTAGTTTTGGACGGATGGGTGGCCGGAAACCGGGTTGTTTTACGAAAATACTTCTGTTGCAGTCGGCAGAAACGGTAAAAAAACCCGGTTTCTTCGTGTCAAGAGTGCGTCTAGGACTGTTCCCTCTGCCGAATGCTTTCTGCCAGATTACGATCGCTTGTCAACCGCCGCCAGCAAGCGCAGACTTCCGTCTTGAACCTGCACTGCTTTCACCGTTCCCACAGCAACTCTTTGTTGACCGTTAGCCCTCGCTACCTCAATCTTAATCTTGGGGTCAGCCAGTAATCCCAGCCGCCCCCAGAGCCACTTAACTTGAGTAGCAGGAAAAGAGCGCACTTCTACATCTGAAAAAGGCGAATTAACCCAGCGGCTACCGTCGTAAAAACTCGCTACTTGCACCTGATACCAAACTTGTTCTCCGGCCAACTTTAACTCGTTGTTCGGTTCTGGTTCCAGCCACTCAGCGGGATTGACACTGTTAATTAAAGTAGCAGAACCCATAATTTGACTTTTGTGGGCTTCTAAACTTTCAGCCTGAGAAACTGCTTCCTGAAGTTTGTTGACTAAATTCCGAATTCGACTTCTGGTTTCGCTGTCAGTATCTGATTGCTGGTCGAGCCAATTCATCGCCTCGCGAGCTCCGTCTTGAGAAGCTACAATCAGAGCACCCCAAGCCTTGACATCGGCGTCAGCGGCATTCACTCTCAAGGCGGCTTCTATGCGGTTCCAGATCCGCCCGCTGTCATTTTTGAGGGTTGTGGCTATTTCGTTACTGTTGCTCGGATCGGCTTCAAATACTTGCAAAGCTTCGCTCCAGCGGCCGTCGATCAATTCTGCGAGAACTTGTTGACCGGGACTGGCCCAAGATGCGATCGCCTGCGCCCGAGTAATTTTAGCGTGAAATTCGATCGTTTCTAGCTGAGCTTGCGCGACAGCCGGCCAATTTTTGCCCGCTTTCCCCTTCGCCACACGCATAACATTTAATGCTGGAGACCACAGCCCGCTTTTGGCAAGTCGCAGCCCATTTTGGTAAGTCTCGTCATTGAAAGCAATTTCTTCTAAAGAAATCGCCGTTAACTGAACAGGGTTCGGCAAAAATTTGCGCGGCCCAATTTGATAAAGGGTAAATTGCGGCTCTAAACCAACTGTTTGGTCGATCGCCAACTGCGGGTTTTCCCCCTTAACAATTTGCTGCCAATTCGGCGGTTGTCCCGCCGCACTCGCCCACTCCAACAGCGGCATTAAATGATTTTGGCTGGGGTTGTAGCGAACGACTTGTCCGTAGGGGATTTTCTTGTCGCCCCGCACCAGTTTACCGCTGACATTAAACCAAATGCCCGAGGCGGGGGGCTTTCCGTCAAAGCGGCGCAGTTCTGTTAGGGGTAACGACTGATTAGAGGCTTGATTGTCAGATGTAGAGTCAGCTAAAGAAGCAATGACAAAAGATTCCGCCGGGCCTTCTACGTTCACAGAACTTGCTAACTGAAAATACTGCTCTTTATCGGAACTGCGATCGGGAAGCTGCACCCGCTTGTACACCCGAAGTTCGACAATTTGACGGCAAGGATTTTTGCAAACAGTAGAAGCCTTAACAGTTCTTTCTACCATCACCGGCAAGAGCAAATCGGAAATAGAATTATCGCTGGATCGATCGACTGGAAGCGGCAGGGCTTCTCCGGTTACGAATCCCAATTTGCGGATGCTGGCTTTGATTTGATCGAGAGTTTGGATCGAATCTCTGCTACCTGTAGGCAGGCGCGACCATTCCGGCACAAACTGAGAGATCAACTTGTTGCCATTGGGATCGACAATTAGCTGATAACTCAGCCAAGCGCCACCTCCCATCAAAGCTGCACAGCCACACAAGACGCTGAGGGCTGTCAAATTAGTTATCAGTCTTTTCCAGGGATATCTGGCGCGAGTTCGGGGAGTAGGTATTGGACGCTGGGACTCTTGAAGATTTTTGGGGCGTCGGGTTTGGCGACGGCGTCTTGTCGGAGGAGGAGCAACTTGGCGAGTTTCTGGGGGTTTGGCTCGATTTTTTGAGGGGTTAATTTTGTGTTCCATCATGCCATTTTAGAATTTAGATTTTAGAATTTAGAGTTTAAAATTGCAATAGCCGATCGTACTGCCGACCTATGATATCCCAAGTGTATTGGCTTTCAACGAGCGATCGCGCGCTGACAGAGAGATCCTGTCTTAGCTGCTGATTTTCAAACAAACTGGTAATCGCCTCAACATACTCGTGAACTTTGTTCGCCCGCAAGGCCCTTCTCGGTTGTGGGCCGCCATCGACGGCTAAACCCTCCAAACCTCGATCGCTGGCAACGACGGGGGTTCCCGCAGCCATCGCCTCCAAAGTTTTATTTTTAATCCCAAAACCTATCCGCATCGGCACCACACAAACAGCAGCTTGATGCAAATATTCTGCCACCCTTTGCACCCGACCTACTACTTGAATTCCGGGGAGTTTCCCCAAGGCGAGCACTTCCGGGACTGGCGAAGCCCCGACTAGGGTGAGGGTGACATCAGGATACCGCTGCTGCAAAGGCGGCAGTATTTGCAAACTGAGAAACCGCGCCGCGTCAATATTGGGCAAATTGTTCATTGCGCCTGCAAAAATTAAGGTGTGTCCTCCCGGATCGATCGACCGGTACGGAAATTGAGTTAAATCTACGCCGTTAGGAATTACATCTACGGAAGGTACAAAAAAATCTTGTTTTCCTCGCACCTGAACCGGAGACAACAGTAATTCTAGGAGTTGCTCTCTGTCTGTGGATGTGGTCGCAACAATGCGGGAGAATTTGGAACAGTAGCGTTTTTCGTAGCGGGCAAGTAGCGGTAAATTTAGTCGATCGCGCAGGGGTTTTTCCGAGGTGCCGGTTGCTAACATTTCCCTGCAAGTTCCCCAAACAGAACTGTGAATGTTTGCCACTGTCAGCAGTTTTTGCCGCCATTCTGGACGCACGTAAATCTCGTTAACGCTGTGCTCGCAGGTGACAGCATCGCATTGGCCTGCTGTTACCAATTCGTCTGCCCAATTCTGCATTGCTTGGGAGTAGCTTGAGAGTACGTTCGGAGGCGTCCCGGACAACAAAAATCGACCGAATCTGTGGAATTTTCCTATTATTTCAGAGAACCCCCCCTGGTTAAGGGGCTCCGCCAAAAAATCCCCCTCGGCTTCTGGATCGAGTTTTAGCCCCCCCTTGACAACGGGAGGTTGGGGGGGTAATCGCGGGTTGGGAAAAACTGCTAATTCTGTAACTTGCTGCCGCAATGTGTCGATTTGTGCATCGGTAACATCGGGCGATCGTACAGTGCCGAGAATTACCTCATGCCGCTGGCTCAAGTATTGTAATAAATTAAACGTCCTCACCTGAGTTCCTCCGCGGCTTGGCGGATAGGGAAAAGTCGAGGAAAGCATCAAAATCTTCATGGGATGTGGAATAAATTAAAGTTGCCGTTTGCGCGATAAAATTGATTGATAAAATCTTTTTAACAATCTTCGCACCTATGGACGAATTATCTGTTAAGGCGCTGCTCGAAGACTTGAAAAAGTCTGACGAAAGCGTGCGCGATCGGGCAACTACAGAACTCTGGCGCACTTGGTTTAACCAGAAGGGTGACTATGGGATGCAAATTCTCAGGCGATCGCAAGTTTCGCTGGATGCAGGCGATGTTCACCACGCTTTGGAGTTGCTGACGAAACTGATTGCGGAAGCGCCGGATTTTGCTGAAGCTTGGAACCGGCGCGCCGTACTTCACTATACCCAAGGAAATTATAAAAAGTCGATCGACGACTGCCAAATCGTCCTCAAACTGAACCCGGTGCATTTTGGGGCGTTGCACGGTCTAGGTTTGTGCTACGCTGCCTTGGGAGAATACATAAATGCTATTCAAGCTTTTCGTCGCGCTTTGGAAATTCAGCCTTTTGCTTTGGTGAATCAAAAGTTAATTCTCGAATGTACGGCTCGTTTGAGTTAAAATCAACTGTGGAGTGAAGGAAGAAGGAAGTTCGGCAACGGATTCGCTCGACGGATGTAACGGATATAACGGATGTCAGGAACAAGGAAGAAAATCACGGAAGAAGGAAGAAAATCAATGGTTTCAGAATTTTTTTGCAATCTTAAATCTCAAATCTAAAATTGTCTAAGTTAGTGCCGAAAATTAGTGTTTGCATTCCTACTTGCAATCGAGTGCATCTACTGGCTTGTGCGATCGCCAGCGTGCTAGATCAAACTTATACAGATTTTGAATTAATTATCTGTGACGACGGTTCCACTGACAGCACTCCACTGTTGATGTCGGAATTTGTCGATCGCGGGATTCGCTACATTCGCCACCCGCAGAATATCGGCAAGAGTAATAATATGCGATCGGGCTTTGCCGCAGCAAGGGGTGAGTATTTTATCAAGTTTGACGATGACGATCGCCTGAGCGCGCAATTTCTAGAGCGCACATCTGCTATTTTAGATAAAGACCCCAGCATCGATTTTGTCAGTACCGATCACTGGGTGATCGACATTAACAATTATATTGACGAAAACCAGACGAAACTCAATTCGCAGCGGTGGGGCCGCACCGAATTGTCGGCTGGAATTATTGAAGATTTGCTTTCCACAGTTTTTCTGAAACAAAGTTTGCAAATAGGGGCAACTTTGTTTCGCCGCCGCGCCCTGGAAGAAGTAGGATTTCTGCGGCCGAATTTGCAAAATTGCGAAGATAACGATTTGTTTGTGAGACTTGCGATTGCTGGCAAAAAGTGCTATTATTTGCCTGAGCTGTTGATGGAGTATCGAGTTCATGCAGGACAGCAAGGAGTCGATCGGGCAATTCCGTATTTAAGCGATAAATTGCGCTATTTGGTCGGCTACGAGTTTGAGTCGGAGAGGTTGGAAACAGTCAGGCTCAAAAGGATTGCCGAAACTCAATTAGCGCTAGGTTTGCGACTGATTGAGGTGGGCGAAACTGAAAAAGGGCGCCTGATGGTGCGGGCTGGAAAGTCTGTTTCTGAGGCGAAAATGTGGGCTGGTTTGGGATTGTCGCTGCTGCCCGTCGAGTGGCGGAGGAGGGCTTTTGCTGCGGTGCGGGAGTTGGTAAAAGGGGAGTTGTGAAGGCGTAGGATTTCTACAGAATACGCGGCGGTTGAAACCGCGTCTATACACACAAAACTCACAAGGCAAGGGTTAAAAAGTCGGGGGTTAAAATCACGTTTATACAGACAAAACCCACCGAAACAAGTTTAAATTCTTGATTTTCTTGAGTCCCCCTATGCTGGGACGAGGGGCAAGTGTAGACGAGGTTTTAACCGCCGAGTTTTCTGGCGTGTCGGTTTACAACCAGAAATTATCCGATTGATATAGCGGGTAGCCACGGAATATCTGTAACGCCTGGGTCGTAGCCAAGTTGTTTGAGTAGTGTGGTAATTTGCCCTCTATGGTGAGTTTGATGATTGAACATATGTGTCACCAGAACCCAAGTCGGTAGCACGCGGCATTTACCATCTACATTGCTGGTGTACTCAAACGGTTGACTCAACCAGTCAGAATTAAGGTGTCTAGACCATTCTATAATTTGCCGATCCGTTGTCTCCCGTTCTGATCTCAAAACCTCAAAGTCAGCATAAAGTTCTTGACCGATAATGGTACCAGAAAATGGGTGAAGAGTGAAACGACTCATCCATGCTTTGTCCCCATACAGTAAGTGATTCAAAGTACCATGAATCGACTTAAAAAAGGCACCCATATCCTGTTTGCGCTGTTCATCAGGAATTGCCGAGCAGACCGAATATAGATTTTGATTCATCCAGCAATTGTACTCAGCCATTAGCTGGTAGTAGCTACCGTCGTACATACTCAAAACACAATCACATAGTTTGAACAACTTACATTATACAAATAGGTCTTTCACAATACTCCTGACTCTAATTGGTCTAGATAAATAAACTCAGGAGCTTTAACTCCGGCTTCTTCTCTAATTTTAACCAATCTAGGCGACTCAAAAAACGCCCTAGCATCTGCGATTGATGTCCACGCGGAGAAATGAACAATTTTGTTCGGATCGTTGTCATACTTCAAGACCTGATAGGAGCGCTCGCCAGCTTCTTTTCGGATGCTTTCAGCACGATCGAATACCTGTTTCCAAGCTTCATAATTTTCTACTTCATGAATAATTAAGACATACTGCATAGTAATCAGATTCTCTGAGCCTCTCAAAACTTCAAACGACTAATTTTATTAGACTAACTCACCTTGTTTCCAAAACCGACCACAGGAGAGCGAGTAAATTATACCGTAGCGACGGTTGAAAATCCTCCCAACACCGAACAGAGCGATCGCGCTTTACGTTTAAAGTAGTAAAGAGTGCCTGATGTAAATAAGTTTTTCCTAAATATCGTGTCTATATTTTCTGAAATTCCGACTGTGTGGTTGCAAATTTCCCTCGTGGGAGTCTGGTTGGGTTTGATTTTACTGGTAGCTGAGGGCTTAAATCGCTTTACTTCTGTGGATGCTGAGGTATCGCGGAAGGTGGTTCACATCGGTACTGGGAACGTGATTTTGCTGGCTTGGTGGCTGGAAATACCCGATTGGGTGGGGATTTCGGCGGGGGTTTTAGCAGGTGCGATCGCCCTAATTTCTTACCAAGTTCCGATTTTGCCCAGTCTTAACAGTATCAACCGGAAGAGTTTGGGGACTTTTTTCTATGCTGTTAGTATCAGCGTTCTCGTAGCTTGGTTTTGGCCGCTACAGCATCAGGAGTACGCTGCTTTAGGCATTTTAGTCATGGCTTGGGGCGACGGATTGGCTGCTGTCATCGGCCAGAAATACGGCAAACATATTTATCGAGTTTGGGGAATCCAGAAGAGTTGGGAAGGTTCTGCAACTATGTATTTGGTGAGTTTTGCTGTTAGCAGTTTGATTTTGCTGGCGGTTCAAGGCGCAGTTTGGCAAACTTGGGCTGTGTCTGCTGTTGTAGCTTTGGCTGCTGCTACTTTGGAGTCGGTTTCCAAGCTGGGAATTGACAATCTGACTGTGCCGATCGGCAGTGGGGCGATCGCCTTTTTCCTAAATCAATTTTTGATAATTGGTAATGTGTAATCTGAACTTTCCCCCACGGGGGGCGTTGCTGGATACAGGTATGAATTCAAGATTTCGCAATTGCTATAAGCCCGCTTGAGGGTGAGTTTTGTAACTTCAAGCGAAAAGGTGATTCATACCGTGAATCAGTAACGCCAATTATCAATTGTCTAAATCTCGTTAAAGCAGCCGACGTGCTTGTAAAATTTGTTGTTGCCATTGCTCGAAAGCGGGGATTTTTGAGCGATCGTCTGTTGGAAACATCGCCCTTATTTGCTCCATAAGCTCGATCGCCAGCGGTACGCCAAGCTGCAATTGTTCCAACACATCCCGCTGAGCAAAAACGGTTTCCGGTGTTCCTTCTAAAATTAGTTTTCCCCGATCCATTACAAACACCCAATCAGCCCAGCGGTAGATGAAATCGAGGTCGTGACTTGCTAAAAGGATAGTGGTTCCGGCGCTGTGAATTTGTTGGAGTAAACCGATCAGTTGTCGGGTGTGACGCGGATCGAGATAAGCGGTAGGTTCATCTAGCAGCAGCAGTTTGGGCTCCAGAACCATGATATCGGCGATGGAAACCCGCTTTTTCTGGCCCAAACTGAGATTGTGAATTGGTTCGCGGGCGAGTTCGCTTAGATCGAATTGCTCGATCGCCTGCTGCACCTGTTGAGCAATTTCGGATTCTCTTAAGCCTAAATTGTACAATCCATAGGAAATATCTTCTTCTACCGTCGAAGCTACTAATTGATGTTCGGGATTTTGAAAGACGAGTCCGATTTGTTGGCGCAGTTGCATCAAAGATTTGCGATCGTAGCGAAAGGGTTCACCTTGCCAGCTAATAATTCCCTGTTGCGGTTGATACAAGCCATTTGCTAACAGGAAAAAGGTAGTTTTGCCGCAGCCGTTTTGACCGATCAGCCCGCACCGTTTCCCAGCGGGGACTTTTAGATTTAAACCCTGAATTGCCACTCGCGAACCGCAGGGATAGGAGTAGGAAGTGCCAGCGAATTCGAGAATCCATTCAGACATATTCGTTATTTTTTATTTTTTATAGCCTTGTTTCCAGGCTCTGCCTGGGAATAAATACCCGGAGGCGATGCCTCCAATTACCGATTACCGATTTTCATTGTATAGCAATCCTTGCAGCATTCGTAAACTTTTTACCCCACCCCAACCCTCCCCGAACCCGAGGGGAGGGAGTAAGAAATTCAAAAAGGACTTAGGATTGCTATATTTGTGTCAGCCTCGATCTGATTTTGACAACTGCCAAAGTTGCATTTCATAACAGAGATGTTGCTCAAAAAGTTGGCCCGCTTCCAATCCTTCAACCACCAACTTCTTGAACCAGCGGCGAAATATCCAGCGCAGGAATTTGTGGACGGGCGGAACTGTTATCGCAATTAAATCTGCAACATAGATCATCGTATTCAGTCCATACCTGCGGAAAGTATCGACATACAAATCGATAGTAGGCAAAATATGAGCGGAAATATCCTCACTTTTTACTAAAGTGAATCCAGCCTGCTTTAATGCTGCATGAAGTTCCGCAACAACATGACAATTAGAGAACATTCCCTCTGTATAATTAGCATCAGATCGCAGCATATCGGCCAGCAGCACGTAACCACCCTGATTGAGGATTTTGGCGGCACCGTTAGCAATATCAACAGCCGACATATACTGGCTACTTTCGCTAAAGAGAATAAGATCGTAGAAATGAGTTGCTTTGAAGTCTTCAAACCTCGTGAGGTGGAAGATTGCCCGATCGCCAGTACACTTAACAAAGCGCTGCTGTTGAAACGGATCGGGTGCGAGCCCTTCGACTGCAAAACCTCGATCGAGCAAATAAGCCGCATTTCCGCCAATCCCGCAGCCCACATCGAGTATCGTATGAGTGCCTTTGGGAATCGCATCCAACAGTTTTACAGTATAAGCTTGCTGAGCCAGGCGCAATCGTGCGATCGTTAGTTCGTCAGCGGGAACAGGTAGGGTTTCCCAATAGCCATAGTGAAGGTAGGGCGAATCTGTAAGGCCCAAATAGTAATTAAGCGCTGCATTTTGGTAGCGAGTTACTTTGGAAATTTTGATGGATTTTGGCTGCGACATTCGGAAAATTTAGTAAGTTTTAGGATTTCGGGCAGAGTTGAAATTCTTCCCAGCGCTTGCATACTTGTTCATAGCACTCAACAGGAGAAATTGCCAAGTTTTGCAATAAATTGATATCAATCTGACCGTTGGCGATCGACAAAAATATAATTGCTTCCTTGGGTTCGTAGCCAGCAATGATTTGGAGCAAATTTGAAACAGTGTTTTCCTCTATTTCTAGTTGTTGCAAATAAACGGTTGCGTCCAAGTCAGAAATAAATTGCAGATCGTACTTTATAGTATCTACGCTCCAATTCACATAGCCGTTAATGGGAGTATTGATTTTGCAAGCAACCAACCCCCGTCCTCGATGCAAAAAGCCATTCCAAGCAGTATGTCCGATCGGCAAAATATTCTGGTGAATAAACAAGTTTTGCCAGTAGCCAAAACTACCCTGCCAAACACTATCTTCGATTCGCATTTTTTTCCATTAAAATAAGATACGCTTCAGAACAAAGAGCGAATTACAGCAGCGTTCATCTGTGTTTATCTGCTGATGTCTGCGGTTAAAAAAACCCAATCCAATAATTTAAAAAATAATAAACTCACCATCATCCATACCTCGCAGATGAAAAACAACAGGTAAACAAATCGGCGGGCATCCTGACTCAGAGATGCAATGATCTCATTACAGTTGCGGGACAGCGCCGGATTCGCACCGAACTTTCCCCCTTACGTCTGATGTGTGTTTTTCATCAGAGCCGATCGATATACGGGAATATTACCACTATTTGGAAGATTTGACAAAAAAGCGATCGGACATCTGCAACAATTCTTGTGGGGAGTAGGAGTTAGGCATCCTGCCGACCCAAGACTTTCTTTTCAATTCTATGTTGTGATTCGGTGTGTCGCCAGCCATCAGAACCATCTTCCCATTTATAAATTCATGCCGATCCTGAGAATTGACTTCAGCTTCTAGATCTTCTTCAGCCGTGTAGCTTTTGGTTTCAACTGCCGCGATTATATACAACGCTGTCCTTTAATTACCCAATTTACTTGTCTATTAATAATCATGTTAATTAAACATAAAATTCGATTTTAATCATGCTAAGAAACAGGCAAAATGCCTGTTCCACAAAGAGGGAATTTTATTGTGGGATGGGCATCCGGCCCGCCCCTGAAAGGCTGATTGAGAATGTGCAAGATGTGAGGGCGATCGCACTTAACAAAGCTACCGCAGCGGGACAAAGTTATAGCCAGTGCTTCCTCCTTGTTTAACTTGCACTAAAATCGGCTTACCAGCCCGATCGCCCGTGGGCAAAAACTTCACATCCTCGCTCGATCCTGCTGCCGAGAAATTCGGATTTCTGAGTGCTTGTTGCAACCCTTCCCGCGTATTGCTTTGCCCCAAGCCAGCGATGACAGCTTGAGTCGCGTCAAAACTCGTTGCGGTTCGCCAATTTACTACTCCTCCCCAGCGCTGACTGGCATTTTTAGGAAATGGATTGTTGGGATTAGTTTCAGGATGCCAGGGAACGGGCAAAACAAGCCCGTCAACGTCCTTTTGCCCGTCTTTTAGCGTTTGAAAGGTGTAAAGAGTTGAACTGCTGTAAAGCGCCAATTTGCCTTGATTTGCACGGGCTAGATCGATCGCGCGATCGATGCGATCTACGTGGGATGCTACCATCAATCCTTGTGCACCTTGGCTAACAGCATCCGCGATCGCAGTGTTAGGATTAAATGTCGGCGCTGACAAGTCGCAGACAATAGGAACTAATCTCCCACCTGATGCTGAAAGAGAAGCAATAAATTCATCCTTAAACGAAGCTTTGCCAGCAGCTTGAGAGTCGTAGCAGAAGGCAATATTGCTTTTGCCGATTTGTTTGACGATATACTCTGCTAAAGGAGCAGTCATCGATCGACTATTGGGGACTGTCCGAAAAATATAGCTGCCAAAACCTGACAAATTATTCGTACTGCTGGTAGGTGTGATCATCACCAGTTTCTTTTCCTGATAAATTGGAGCGGCTGCTAAAGAGGCATTGCTGTCATTATGTCCGATTACCGCTAGAATTTTGGGGTCATTTGCTAATAGTGCTGCCACTTCTTTTGCAACTTCTGGGCGGTTATTGTCATTGACAATTTCAACTTGCAAACCGACACCGTTAATTCCTCCCCTAGTGTTGATTTCATCTTGAGCTTGGGCGACACCTCGGAGGATTTCTTGGGCGATGTTGGGGTTGCTGCCGCTCGGCACGCTGACGGCAATTTTAAGAGAAGTGCGATCGCTTACTCTCGCGTTATTCAAATAGATTACCGTTTCCGGATCGTTGCGATTTTGTTGCAGCGAAGCCTGAAATTTTTGAACAGCTTCTTTGTAATCTCCTTTGGCAAAAGCTGTAACGCCTGCTTGCTTTTCGGCTGTTGTTTGCGATGTCAGCAATATCTGATTTCCTAAACTCATTCGAGTTGCGATCGCCCCCGATCTATCTGAAATTTTGTCCTTGAATAAACCTGGAATAAACTTGTATCCGCCAAACGCAATTAAGCCGAAGAAAATAATAAAAACAATGGGCGGCGGACTTTTTATTTTGTTAGTATCTTGATACATAATTTGTTCTCCTTATTGCGATATTTTTTACTCTTGAGAGGCAGAGGGTCAGGGTATTCCCAGGGAGAGCCTGGGACGATAAAAAACATCTATAATTATTGGGTCAGTGCCTCTTCTCGTCAATGGGTAAAACCTGCGATTGATTGTACAAATTCAGTTCTAGCAGTCGGCGAGAAATCTCATCGTCCAGCATCATTTGGTCCAGGTCTGCCGTCAGTTTTTCAGCCGGATTTTCCGATAATTCGACTAAGGCATTGGTTTGCAAGTAGCGCTTGTGGATAGATGACTGTGCCTCTTCAAATTGCGATTGCGCTGAATCTGTACTGATGCTGCCGTTCACTTTAGCGATCTCCGCTAATGCCTCATTTACTTCTGACAAATCTTTGAGGTTTTGCAGTTCCATTTTGTAGGTTTCTAAGCGCTGGCGTTCGCGATTCAATTTATCCTTATTGGCAGTCAAAATTTGTTCTGATTGAGCAACTTGCCCTGCTAATGTTGGCAGCCATTTTTCAATCGAGATCGCTTTTGCCATCGCTAAACGTGCGGCTGCTTCATTGCCGTGATAGTTAGCTAGATTTGCCTGCTGTTCTAGTTGGATAAATTCTTGTTTTTTGCTATCATATTTCTGTTTAGTTTGTTGATAACTTGCAGAAATTTGGGCAACAGATTCAGTTAACTTAAGCACGGACTTTTGCATGGATTGCAGCGATTCTTGGGCAACTTGCACTGCAATTTTGTTGTCAGCTTCAATGGGCAATCCCCACAGCCAACTCCACACTGCTTTAAGTTTGTAACTGTTGCGATTGCCGAAAAGTCCATGAATTAATTTGAGGGCGGCCAGTGCTACTATCCCTAAGAAAATAAAAGCCGTTGGGTTGGGATTATTTTGGTTGGGTTTTTGTTGAGTCATTTTGTATTCTCCTGGATGAGTAATATCGTTGACGGTTGTTTTTGAATAAATGAATGATGCAACTGCAGAGGGCGCAGAGTCAGAAAATAGAAAGATAATACTGTTAACATAATCAAACCAGCACTGAAAGTCAATTCATATAATTCATTAATAGATCTCATAAAAGTCATATTATTAGAGTTCATAAAAATCATATTTTTACGAATTGTTGCAATCAGTTTGTTCGCGACAAAATCACCGAATTTTTGTCCACTGTTTCCCGGTTGGGTTTCTAGTGCGATCGCACACAGTCCATTTCCACATAATGCTAGGGCGATGAGCGGACTACAAGTAATTGCGATCGACTTTGGTAAATTCATGTGTTTGTCTACAACTATAAACGTCATAATTTTGTACTCATCATTTTCGGAAATGTAAAAGTTTAGAACACCAATACTTCTTGCCAATTACAGATAGACTCTGGCTTGACAGGGCAAGTTTGCGGAGCGATCGGATTGTCGCCCAGAAAGATATTCGTCAGTTTAGTCAAAGACTGCAAGGGTTTTGTGTTACTGATTTTATTGCTACTGATGTAGAGTACACTCAGTTTAGTCAAGGATTGCAAGGGTGTAATGTTGCTGATTTGATTACCATTGAGGAAGAGCTGATTCAGGTTTGTAAAGGATTTTAGCGGTGTGATGTCGCTGATTTTATTATTGGTCAGAGCAAGCGAAATCAGCTTAGTCAAGGAGCCCAAGGGTTTAATGTCACTGATTTTATTCTTTCCGAGACTGAGCGCAATCAAGTTACTCAAGGATTGCAAGGGTTTGATATCGCTGATTTGATTATTATTGAGACCAAGCATAGTCAGGTTAGTCAAGGATTTTAGCGGTGTGATATTGCTGATTTTCTTGTTGTCGAGGGTGAGTTGCGTGAGACTCGAAAGTTTCTGATTAGCTGCATTGCACTCAGTAGTCCCTGCTTCCTTCAACATCACCTCAACAGTATGTCTAGCTTCTGGACTTAAAGAAGCTTTTGTGCGACACCAATCACCAAATGTTTTGTTTGCGGGTTGCGTTTGTGCCGCGATCGCAGATAACCCACTTCCAGATAATGCTAGGAGAGTAAAACAAGTAATTGCGATCGACTTGGGTAAATTCATCTCTTTGTCTTCAACTATAAACTTCATAATTTTGCACCTCTAATTCTCTGAACAGTAAAATCTTAAACAAAAAGCTTTCAGAGAGGACCGTCGTCCTCTCTACAAATTGCACTCAGCTCAAATACCTAACAATTCACCAAATGCCGAATCAATATCAGTTTCATCAATAGCCTCATACTGAGGAAATGGTGAATGATTAGGAGACTCCAATGACTCCACCGAATGTACTTTTGCTACTGGTGATTCGGCCACAGGTTCCACAACAACAGACTTAGATTTTTTGACATTAATTACAGGTGAATGTAGTCCATTTTCTCCATTCTTACTGGTTTCATTCCGCAGCAACATTGCCATCAAACCATCCAACAAACCCCCACTACCGCCGTTACCATTCACTGTGACATCGGGAACAACGCGAACGCTACCATCCGAAACCGCTTGCATCAATTGCAGCAGCGTGTAACTCTGCGTACCCAAAGCGTTGACACCAACTTGATAAGCATCCGCTTTTGCTTGTCCCATCAGCCGAATCCCTTCTGCTTCACCGCTTGCGTGTTCGATCGCGGCTGTTGCACTCAGTTGGGCAATTTTCACCCCTTGTTCTGCCGCCACCACCTGATTTTGAATGTTGGCGATCGCTGTTGCACGCACCAATTCTTGACGCTGCGACTCTGAAATGCGCTGTACCTCGTAAGTTTTTTCTTGTTCCTGAGCAATTTTGCGATCGGTCAATGTTTGCATCAACTCTGGTGGTGGCGAAATCAAACCGATCAGCGTGTCCACAGCTTGCACGTCGTAGGCCCGCAGGGCTTGACGAACGTGTTCTGCCGCCTCTGCTTGGCGCTGGCTGCGGGCGATCAGGAAATCGAGTATTGTATATTCTTGAGAGGAATTGCGAAAATAATTGCCCACAATTGGACGCAGCACTTGGTCGATCAGATTCTGCATCGAACCTTGCCGCGAAATCACTCTCGGTGCATCCAAAGTACCGACATGAATGATCTGAAAAACTTCTAACTCAAAGGTGAATCCATCAAAAGAAAGCAATTTCAAAGCACTTAACTTGGAGTCGTAGCCGTGTTCTCCGCTGAACCGCGATGTGAAGTTTAAAACAACATCCGTAGTGGGAACAAGTTCTACTTTCATCACTTTTGTATTGATGGGATGTTTGCCTGGATAAAGCGGTTCGATCCACACACCTTTATCGCCTTTATTGACAAGATTGCCGTGGGTAAAAGCCACGCCGCTTACGTCTTGCTGCGATTTTCCCACATAGGAAATTACGACCCCTACATAACCGATAGGCACTTCCGTCATATTTACTTGTTCAACTTGCACAAACCAGGGATTGAGGTTCCAAGAACCCGATAGAATGACCTGTTCTTGCAAGCCCCTGCGCCCGCCACCCTTGATGAAAGATTGTGCTTTTTGGAAATTGTCGTGACCGGGAATTATTGGTCCAGCAATTTCACCTTCATCAATCGGAACGCCGTCTAGCACGTTCGCAATTCCCACGCGATCGGGAGCAAGTTTGTATAGTTGAAGTTGCGACGGCTGCATACCCTTTGCAGAGGCATTGGCAGAAGTAATCACCTCAAATACAGCCGTATTGATCCGATAAGTACCAGTTGTGATTATGGCTAGTTGCCGTCCTTTTTCTCCACCGTCGGTGAGAAACTTTCGAGCATTTTGAAAATTGTCGCAATCGACGACTTTGCCTAAAATGCGATCGGAAGGAATGGTAGCTCCGTCATTCGCAATAATTAAACCAATTTCATCTTGAGGAACGACAACAACTGGTTCTTTGCGAATGCTATATTGCCAGGGAAAATAACCAAAATGCCAGCCGGGAGGAAGCGTATCTGCTTGCAAACCTCCTTCGCCATCGAGAGCAATTAATCTACTGGATGGCAAATTTTTGCGGGAGAATTTCTTAGTAACAATTCCCACTTCTCGTTCGCCGATCGCAATTAATCCCAAAGTCCAGCCAATCTTGGGTATAAAGATGAAAACTAGGAACATTGCTCCTACGGGATAAATCCAAATCGGAATGCTAAATCCTTCTGCTTGGGCTGGTTGAACTTCCTGGGCTGGCGGCGGCGGATTGCTTTGAGCGGAAGTTGGCGGGGCAAAAGCGCCTGCTGCTGCGATCGCGGTTGCGAAAGATACTGCTAAGGGTAAAAGTTTGGGAAGCCAACGTAATTTAGTCATAGTTTTTAACCTGTTTTAAGCTCAAATGTACTGAAAAGTTGTTAACTACAATCACTATTCAATAGATTTCTTTGAACGTCAATTCATTAAATTCATTAATTATGTTCATAAAAGTCATATTTGGAGTATGATTGGGCAGGAAGTGCGATTGGTTCATCTCAAAATGAGTGACTAAAATTTCCATCCAATATTTACAAGCGATCGTACAATCTGTAAGAAAGTACGATCGCCCTTATGCAAATCCTGCGCGCTAAACTAACGAGAATACGAAAATTATCAACAATAGTCCTGGACGCGCGGGTAGTCAGAAACCGGGTTTTTGGCGAGAATACTTGGTTACAACCTGCAGATTCAGTAAAAACCTGGTTTCTTTGCTTGTGATGCGTAAGTCTCGTTGATATTAACCGCCACCACCACCACCACCACCACCACCACCACCACCACCGCCACCGCCACCACCGCCACCGCCACCGCCATCATTGTTATCCCTCAAGATTGGCATGACTTCTTCATACTTGTGACGGTAAGAGCAGTTTCGACAGTTGCAGGTAAATTCCTGCTTTCCCGCACTGGTATATGTAGGCTTCAACAAAACTTTATAAGTCCGTTTGAGCTTGAGTGTTTGGCACTCAGGGCAGCGTCGATTATTGATGTCCTCCTTAATGGAGATGCTGATGCAGAAGATAGTTGCTACAATGCCGGGAAACACCACAAAGATTAGTACCCCAAAACTGCCGTCGTGGTCTTCCCCTTGCGAAGAAGATTGAGATTGATTGCCACTTTGTTGCCAACGAGGTTGAGGTACATTAAGAATTGGCTGGGGAAATGCGATCTGCACTTCTAATTCTTGCTGCGGTTGAACAGGCTGACTTGCCACAAATTCAAAGGTTTTAGCATCTACTTTGCGAGGAATAGCTGGCGTACCAAAGTTCCTAAAAAACAGAACTTTACCTGACAAAGCTTCTGGTAATTTTACTCTAACTTTTGCGGCATTAATGGGGGCTTTGCGACCTGATGAAATGGCTTTCCAATAAACTTGAGTATCCTGACCATCTAGCTGCAATCCACCTACTACCCGATATTTGATAACAAAAGTATGTGATTCTGGCGCTTTTAATTGATGTTGCCAGCGAATCCAAAGTTGATTGTTTTCAATCCCGGTCGTACTGGCAATTTTTTGATTATTTTCGGCAACTGTCACATCTTTGATTTCATCGACCTTATCTAAAGGAATATAGCGATATCGTTCATTGGTGTAGTCTGCTGTAAATACATATTTTTGCGTTTCGGTAACTAACATATCTCCGTTGGTCTGAACGTCGATGATGACGTTGATGTTATCCCAGTAGAATGGTAGTTGTTGGGCCGCTGCATGAGTCACTGTTACCAACAATAGGCTTAATGAAGCCATTAACAAAAAGACTATTTTTTGGATGAGTCGTTTATTTATCATAGGATTTCCACAAGATAATTGTTGACTACAATTATTCAACAGATTTCTTTGGAAGTAAATTCATTAAATTCATTAATTATGTTCATAAAAGTCATGTATTAAGTCCGGCAGCCCTGCAGGAAATTTGACTGGTTCCCAGGCCTAGCCTGGGAACCGATTTCCAGAGGCTCTGCCTCGGGTGGCGAAGGGTAAATTGGAGGCAGAGCCTGCGAAGGATGAATTTAATGTTGAAATAGCACGTTTAACCAAGTTAAAACTGTACACCCAAACAAAGCTTCAAATGTATATCTTCGCGAAGGTTTATAAGGGTAAGAATTCCAAACGCGCAATTCTCCATTAAAGCCACGCGACGCTAAACTCAGCGATACTTGACGGTAGTTTTCCAAAGTTCGCTGAAGCAATTGCCCGATTAAAATGCCTAAACTGTGCATTCCCAGCTTCCAAGTGCGGTAGCCGCAGCGCGAGTTTTGGGCGATCCAAAGTTCATCGGCGATCGCCAATAAGCTAAAAATAAACCGATACATTAGTAATAGCAGTTCCGTGACTAACTCTGGACAGCGTAATTGTCTGAGAATCTGCAAGATTTCGGTAAATGGAACCGTCAAGAGGATGAAATACATACAGCTTGTCGATGCGAAGGCGCGGGCAAATAGCAAGCTCACTTGGTATATTCCAGTGCGGCTCACATAGAGATAAAAAGTGCCGGTGCTAATCCCCCAACCTTGCCAAATATCCCACTGAATTGCTGGGATACGATCGCCCGCAACCGCACCCATCGCCAAAGCAGGCAAACTTGTCAGCAAAAACATCAACGGTAGCGACAGCAACCGCAAATACAGTTTCCCCGGAATACCGGCATAGACGACGATCCAGACAGCCAACCAAAGGGCGATCGACAATTGGACGATCGCCCCAGAAACGAGAGACAGAATTAAAAGGGCGATCGCAAAAGATAACTTGTGAGCTGGCGGCAACCCGCGCAAGCGATTGGTATAAGCCAGACTATCAATCTGATGGTTCATTCCGACGATTTATTATCAGACTGCTGCCGAGATTGCGATCGGCCTTTATACAACCCAATGACGTACCCAACTACGCCCGCCCCCATCGCCGCTTGAGACGCAAACAATAGACTTGAAATTTCGCTGCTAGCCGGCTCAAACAAGTGATTAAACCAAGGTTTATAACCAGGTTGAATTTCGGTAATTGCTTTCTTAGCTTGGTCATCGGAACCCCCGTATTTACCCCGCACAAAAACGAGAGGAAAGGCTGCCAGAACAATCACAGCGCCAGCCAAAAGCCAATTTTGCCGCGAAGTAGATTGGTAATTTTTTGTAGTTTTTTGACTCACGGCTTATGACTCCTGTCTCAATAATTTCAAAGTTTCCAACTCCGGCTTCCCGTAAGAATGCAGCCAATTCCAGACCAATAGAGTCAGCAATCCCTCACTGATAGCCAGCGGTACTTGAGTGATAGCAAAGATGCCCGCAAACTTGAGGAACGAAGCTATAAAACCGCCACTTGCTGCCGGAAAAGCTAACGCTAATTGAATCGAAGTCGTCACATAAGTCAGTAAATCTGCCAAAGCTGCCGCACAAAAAATTGCTGCCCGCTGGCTGCCAGTTTGCAATAGCAATCGATAGATAAAATACGCAGCGAAAGGGCCGACAATTGCCATCGAAAACATATTCGCTCCCAGCGTTGTCAAGCCACCATGCGCTAACAGTAACGTTTGGAACAACAGGACTAAAGCCCCCAGTACAGCCATCACCGAAGGGCCGAACAAAATTGCACCCAAACCCGTACCCGTGGGGTGAGAACAACTGCCCGTTACCGAGGGAATTTTTAAAGCTGAAAGCACAAAAGTAAACGCACCCGCCAAAGCAAGCAATAGTTTAAGTTCCGGGTGTTCTTTTGTAATGCGAGTAATCGATCGCAACCCAAAGGCAAAAAAAGGCAACGCTACCATCCACCAAAATGCAGCCCATTGCACCGGCAAAAAACCTTCCGAAATGTGCATAGCTGCAGCGGGCGTTGCCGAACCCAAGACAATATAACAACTCAAGCCAGCCATCAATCCCAAGCTGACCAATTTCCGATTTCTGGTCTTCACGCTGAACCTCG
>NZ_JAUBQR010000117.1:0-14887 GCF_036701385.1 Microcoleus sp. Pol12B4
CCTCTTTGATTATCCTGAATTATAAGTTTCAACACGATCGCGTCCAGCAAGCCGCCTATGCCTTGATTGATGAAAATGACAAGCAAACGGTTCATCTTAAAATTGGCAGAATGTTACTTGCAAGTACACTTTCAGATCCACAGGAAGAAAATATTTTTGCTATAGTCGATCATCTTAATAAAGGAAAAAATTTGATTGCCAGCAAGGCAGAAAAAGTGCATCTGAGTCAATTGAATCTAAAGGCAGGTAAAAAAGCCCAAAAATCTACTGCATACACGGCTGCTAAAGAATATTTTATGTCGGTTAAGGGGATTTTTCCTGGAAATATATGGAAAGGGAAAAATAATTATAAAATGGCTATAGATTTATATAAAAGCCTAGCACAGGTTGAATATCTCAACAGCAACTTTCAAGAGTCAGAATTGCTTATAGAATTGGCTATTAATAGAGTGAAGTCAGCGCTAGAACGCTCAGAATTCTATTATTTGCTAATCGAACTATATACCATGCAGGGCAAATACTTGGAGGCGATTCACATCGGTCGCACAGCTTTAGCACAATTGAGCATCGACTTTCCAGATTGCGACTTTAACAAAGCTGTTGAAACTGAATTAGGTAAGTTTAGCGAAAGTTTAGGAAAACGAGAAGTTGCTTCGCTGATTGACAATCCAGAAATGGAAGACCCGATCAAGCAGATGGCCTTAGAGCTATTGATAAAAATGTTACCGCCAAGCTACTTAGGCGCTCCCCAAATTGCAGGTGTTGTAATGGCTAAATCTGCCAATCTGAGCGTTGAAGACGGCCATACATCCAAATCTGCAATTAGCTACGGTATATTTGGTCTGCTACAGGCAATGTTAGGAAACTATCAGTTAAGTTACGAACTCACCCTGCTAGGATATCAGTTAAGTAAAAAGTTCGATGATTTATACTCTATAAGTCAAACAGCTAATTTACTGGCCAATTTTTCTGGGTCATGGGTTAAACATATCAAGCAAACTGAAAATATTAACGCCGAATCAATTGAAGCTGGGTTACAGTCGGGTATGCTTCAATATGCTGGCTTTAGCATGACTCATACTTTATTAAATGGAATTTACCAAGGCAAAAATCTATCTTTACTTCCTCAAGAGGCATCTGACATTCTCCCTTTCTGTCAAAAAACCAAAAACCAATGGTCTGTTGATTGCACCTTGGGACAGAAAATAATCTTACAAAACCTGCTCGGACAAACGCAAGATAAAGTTTATTTTGGTGGCGATGAGATTCAGGAATCCGACTATCTAAACCCAGAGGAAGTTAGCCGAACCCCAAACGCAATCTGCTATTATTACATTTTCAAGGCTCAAGTTCTCTATTTATATGGCGAGTTGCAATTAGCATTAGCATCTATAGCCAAGGCGCAGGAACTATTAGGGTTTATTTCTGGCACTATTCAAGCTTCTACTTACAACTTTTACTATTCCCTGATTTTAGCTGCACTGCATCCATCTGTTTCTCCAGAAGAGCAACAAGAATACTGGACTAAAATCGAATCTAATCAAGCGCAAATGAAAAACTGGGCAAATAATTGCCCGGAAAATTTTCTGCATAAGTATCTTTTAGTAGCCGCAGAAATGACCCGCATATCGGGTAACTGGTATGAAGCGATCGATTTATACGATCGAGCGATTAAATTGGCTAAAGAAAATGAGTTTATTCAGGATGAAGCACTCGCCAACGAACTAGCCGCCAAGTTTTGGTTTGCCCAAGAAAAACACGATTTTGCCCAAATTTATTTAAAAAAAGCATACCAAGGTTATCAAATTTGGGGAGCCAAACGCAAAGTAGAAGATTTAGATGAAAAATATCTCCAGTGGCTTGGTTCAACCCAAACAGATACTGAAAATAATACCATCAATCCAATCACCACAACAGGTAGCAATTCCGGCGAAGCGCTAGATTTTGCCGCAGTAATGAAAGCATCCCAAGCTATCTCCGGTGAAATCGTTCTCGAACAATTGTTAAACCAGGTGATGAAAACTGTGATTGAAAACGCAGGCGCCCAAAAAGGTTTTCTGATTCTGGATAAAGTCGGGAATTGGGCGATTGAAGCCGAAGCAGCAGTAGAATGCGAGATCATTACCATTATGCAATCCATTCCCGTAGATTCCGTAGATCCTGCAACTGGAATTCCCCTCCTATCAACCGCCATCGTTAACTACGTAGCTCGCAGCCACGAAAATGTAGTATTAAATAACGCCACCGATGAAGGACTATTTACTGGGGATTCTTACATTACCGCTACTCAACCCAAATCGATCCTCTGCACTCCCCTACTCAATCAAGGCAAACTAGGTGGTATTCTCTACTTAGAAAATAATTTGGCGATCGGCGCATTTACCTCGGAAAGAGTGGAAACTTTAAAAATCATTGCCGCTCAAGCTGCGATCTCAATTGAAAATGCAAGTCTCTACGAACAATTAGAAGATTACAACCGAACTTTAGAGCAAAAAGTAGAAGACCGTACCGCAGAATTAGCCCAAGCTAATACAGAAATATTGAGTTTGAACGAACTGCTAAAAGTAGAAAATATTCGCATGAGTGCCGAACTAGACGTAACCCGCCGCCTGCAACAAATGATTTTGCCTCACCAGCAGGAATTAGAGTCAATTGAAGGGTTAGAAATTGCTGCATTCATGGAACCGGCTGATGAAGTGGGCGGCGACTACTACGACGTACTAAATCACGGCGGTAAAGCCACAATTGGCATCGGCGACGTGACAGGACACGGTTTAGAAAGCGGCGTATTAATGATTATGGCGCAAACAGCAATTCGCACTTTATTGGTTCACAATGAAACCGACCCAGTTAAATTATTGCAGACAGTCAACCAAACACTTTTTGACAACGTAGAGCGCATGAATTGCGGTAAAAGTATGAGCCTTTCTTTGCTGGAATATCGCGGGGACAACATCCTGCGTTTGAGCGGACAGCACGAAGAGGTGATTGTCATGCGTTCTAGCGGCGAAGTAGAGCGGATTGATACCATAGAGTTAGGCTTTCCCATCGCCTTGGAACCAGATATTGCCGATTTCATTGCGACTACTGAAATACAGTTAAATACCGGGGATGTTGTCGTACTCTACACAGATGGAATTACCGAAGCTTTTGATATGAATCAAAAGGAATACGGTATTGAGCCAATGATTGAAATTGTTGCCCTTAACAGGGAAAAGTCAGCAGCAGAAATCAAGCAAGCTATTATTGACGACGTGCGCCGATACATCGGGAAGCAAAAAGTATTTGATGACATTACTTTGGTAATAATCAAACAGAAGTAAGTATGGGAGAATTTAGTAGTCCGACAGTCCGACAGTCCGACAGGGAATGAATTCCCTGCCTCAAAGTTAAAGTCCTCTAAAGAGGACTAATGAGTTTAAAAATTTTTATTCTAATCTCGTTTCCGGTTGGGTGGGAATGATAAAGTCAAGGTCGCGCAATTCCACATTCCCCCACTCCCCACTCTCCATCATAAGGAGTGTAACCGGAATTGATATCAGTCCTCTGAAGAGGACTTTAGCTATTAGACAGGGGTTTCAACCCCTGGCGGACTGCCGGGTAGGCGGGAGTATTGATGGACTAAAAGCTTAAGTTGACACCAATGGGCACTCACGGTGTCTCTACGGTCAAATAATCAAGAACACTTAATGAGAGATGTAATTCTCACCCGATTAATTGTAGGGAAATGGCGCTGCCGTGTCCTGATTGTGCGTAATATGAATTCCGATGCAAGCCGATTTGATATAACTACTCATCTTGTAAGCATTTTTGCTTGACCAGGCCTAGAACTTACCAATGAATATTATAACCTACATTTGGCGATCGCCAATAGTTTACAAACCGGATATCGGCACAAAGTCGTAACCGTAACTCGTGCGATTTCCGGGTTTAACAGTTACTAACTGAACTGCTCGATTGCGATCGCCCGAAGGTAAAAACCGAATCGGGCCGGATGCTCCATTTGCCGAAAAATCTGACGCCGATAAAGCTTGTTGAATGCCTGTACGAGTCGGATTGCGTCCTAAACCGACAATTAACGCGATCGTCGCATCGTAGGCTAAAGCTGTACGCCAACTTACGTCAGCATTCCAAAGTTGTTTGGATGTTTGGGGAAAGTTTGACTGCGGATCTGCGAGAATGTGCCAAGGCACAGCTAGCACCATATCTGTTGCTGCTGCGCCACCGATTTGCAGTGTTTTAGCAGTATAAGCATCGTCTCCTGCTAGTAACGGCAGCCGTTTGGCGTTTACTTGTACTACTTGCAAAGCTTGGTCGAGCGTGGCTGAATCGGATGCTAACAGAATCACTTCTGCTCCTTGGGCGATCGCACTTTTAACGCTCTCGGCAGCATTAAAGTTGCCTTTAGCAAAGTCAGATTCGGCTACGATTTGTCCACCATCTCCGTAAACAGCAGTAGTGAATTCATCTTTTAAAGATTTGCTGTAACCGCTGGCAGAATTAAAAAATACAGCAGCTTTTTGCTTTTGCAATTTTCCCACCATATAGCGGGAAAGAGCATTCGCAGCAAATCGATCGCTCGGCACTGTCCGAAATATATTTTTGGCAGATCCTGAGAGCTGCACAGACGTACTTGTGGGAGAAATTGCTACTAATTGTTTTTGCTGGTAAATCTTGCTGGCTGCTAGCGTCGTATCTGAACCAAAATGCCCAATTACTCCTAAAACTTCCGAGTTATTTGCTAACGCGGTGGCAATTTGTGCCGCCATTTCTGGGTTATTGTCATCGTTAGCAATTAACACTTTTAAGGGAGTACCGCTAATGCCACCGCTTTGGTTGATTTCATTTTGAGCTTGAGCTACCCCCCGCAAAATTTCTAGAGCAGCATTGATATCGCCGCCAATGGGAACTGCAGCAGCAATTGTGTAGGATTTTTGAGATCCGATGCGGGCGTTGTTGAGGTAAATTAGCGCTTCGGGATCGTTGCGATTGGTTTTCAGCGAAGCTTGTAAATCGGAAATAGCTGCGTTATAGTTGCCAGATGCGATCGCCTGGACTGCGGCTTGTTTGGTTGTTGTGGCTTGCTCTGCTGGAAGTAACAGTTTTTCACCCGCACTCAAATGCTGCCCAATTGCCTGCTCTGATTGCGGCGAATTCTCCGTCGCAGACTTGGGAAATGTCTGATTTTGGGGTGATAAACCTCCGAAATTGATGCCCCCTCGGCTTGTCAGCCACCAAATACCTGCACCGGCTAGCCCGATCGTAATTAGGAGCGATAATACCAGAACAGCGGTTTCATTTTTTTGGGACATGGCTGCAGAATTTTAGATTTTAGGTTTTAGATTCAACGACTTAGGAAGTTGGGCAACGAGCAATGTATGAGATGTAAAGCATTTAATAACAAGTTCTCTTTCATTTAATAATTTATGTAGCAATTATGCTAATTTTCATACTTGAGATAGATGATTGTGGGCTGACATATACCTATATTTTAGCAGTTGTTAATTTATTTGATCTGGATATTATAGAATCTAGCTGTGTAGCAGCTTAGCTCCCACTGAGGTTGACTGTGATACCTGCGGATTGTCCCGTCTCTGAGGGTTTGGCTCCTTTACCGTATTTGGCGCTGCTGGGGGTGGGAGGCATTTCTGGTGTGATTTCTGGTGCTGTTTCAGGCACCGCGTCTCCTGAGTCTGCGATCGGTGGAATGCGATCGCTATGCCGTCATCTAGGGCCACCAGCGAACCCGGTATTTTCCCTGTTTCTTTTTCCATCCTTGAACAGCTTGCTCGCGGCTACGAAACCTGGACTAAAGAGTCGCTGGCTTATAGCTTCCTTAACTTGTTGACTGCGGTTTTATTTGCGGTCATACTTCCTACTAAGCTAGAACAATCAGCTAAATATAGTTTGTTGCGAATCCTACTTTATAGGTTTTTTTATGTTGTTTAGCTTTTTGTAAACATCTTTCAGCGTTTCATATCACAATTATTTGATAAATGGTTTTTCTTAATTATATCTTTATTTTTGCTTCCAATCTCGACAGTGAGAGAGTTGTTAATTATCTAGGGGCGGGGAAAGATTAAAGTTTTTTTAAGTTTGGCAAAAAAAACGAAATCTTTTGTAATATAAAGAAGAAAGTTGAAAAAAATATAAAGACAAACTAATTGGATAAAAGTGTCGCTAAGGTAGTAAAAATGACGGTTGGTCAGAGAAAAAGAGTGTTAAGCTAGGCTAAGCTCAGTCAAAGCAAAACCTTGATATTTAATTAAGTTCGATCGATAACAAAGGCTAAGGTAAATTCCATGGCAAACTCAGTTTTAAATCAGCCAAACGCAGCAGCAGGAGTGCAGTGGCAGCCAAAAGATATTATCCGCGGCCTAGTGTGGAAAATTGCGATCGCAACCTGGCTGTTAATGGCCGTAGGCAGCGCCACGCGAGTTATGAATGCGGGGCTCGCTTGCCCCGACTGGCCGCTGTGCTACGGTCAATTAATACCCGCAGCGCAAATGAATTTGCAGGTATTTCTGGAATGGTTTCACCGATTGGATGCAGCAGCAATTGGCTTAAGCGCGATCGCACTTTTAGGACTATCTTTGTTTTACCGCAGCCGCCTGCCAAAATGGCTGCCTTGGGCGAGTGCCGGAGCACTATTTTTAATCGTTTTTCAGGGCGTATTGGGCGGCTTGACAGTAACACAATTGCTGAGATTTGATATCGTTACTGCTCACTTGGGAACAGCTTTACTATTTTTTGGCGCCCTGCTAGTCATCGGTTTCATGCTGACTCCCTACGAATCTACAGGAAATGTCGGCAAATTAGCTTGGGTAAGTTCGATCGCAGCATTATTAGTTTACCTGCAAAGTTTGCTAGGAGCATTAGTAGGCTCTAGATGGGCACTGCACCAATGTTTGGATTCCTCAGAATTGTGCTCGGTAATGAACAGCCACATCGTCGGTATCGTACCCGCTACCGCAGCGACTTTAGCCGTAGCAGTCATGGCTTGGCGGCAGCCTGCACTGAATCCAAACTTGCGAAAACTGGCTAATTGGGCGAGTGTTTGCCTAATTGCTCAATTAGTTCTAGGATTAGCAACTTTCCGGCTGCACCTTCAGGTAGAACCGCTGACAGTCGCCCACCAAGCAGTCGGTGCTGCTTTGCTGGGAACCCTGGTAGCTTTTAGTGTTTTAGCTTGGCGCGATCGAGTTTTATCAGCTTGAGAGTAAGAGGCGGCGGGTTTATTAATCCTTGTAGCTACACCAAATCTTTCTCGTAAAACCCGCCCCTACAACCTAATGACTAATGACGAATTCACAAATAATTACTAACAGCTTACAACCGATGCAAGAAATTCTTACCAACGACAGGCCCCGCCTCCACGAAAACTTTTCGCAAGTGGTGAAAAGTTACTATCAACTAACAAAACCCAGAATTATTTTACTGCTGCTAATCACTACCTCAGCAGGAATGTGGATGGCGGCAAAAGGAGAAGTAGATCCGCTATTACTGGTATCAACTATTACTGGAGGTGCTTTAGCTTCTGCGTCGGCGAATACGATTAATTGTGTCTACGACAGTGACATCGATTATATTATGGAGCGCACCCGGTGGCGGCCGATTCCTTCGGGGCGTGTCAAGAAGCGGGATGCTTTAATATTTGCGATCGCCCTAGCTACAATATCCTTTACATTGCTGACAGTTGTTGCCAACTTATTAGCCGCATTGCTAGCAATGTCAGGCATCGTTTTCTATGTCCTAATTTACACCCACTGGCTGAAGCGTCACAGCGTGCAAAACATCGTCATCGGCGGTGCAGCAGGGGCTATTCCCCCGCTAGTTGGGTGGGCTGCGGTGACGGGAGATTTGAGTTGGGGTGCGTGGCTGCTGTTTGGGATTATATTCCTGTGGACACCGCCGCATTTTTGGGCATTAGCAATGATGATTCGCGACGAATACAAGGAAGTAGGCGTCCCGATGTTACCCGTAATTGAGGGCGACGAAGAGACAGCCCGCCAAATTTGGATTTACACGCTATTGATGATTCCTGCAACTTTGCTGCTAGTTTATCCCCTGCATTTAGCGGGCGCGGTGTATGCGGGAACAGCTATTTTCCTGGGTGCTATTTTTGCTCAAAAAGCTTGGTTGCTGTTGCAGACTCCCGATGATAAGATTGTTGCGCGATCGCTCTTTAAATACTCTATTCTGTACCTGATGCTATTGTGTGCTGGAATAGTGGTTGACAGTTTGCCTGTGACTCATAATTTCACTACTGCTCTTGTAGAAAATGTGCAAACTTTGATTAGTGCAGTTGTGATGTAGTAATGAGTTAAATTGAAATTCTTAAAATCAAGCCCGCCTCTAGCGGGTTTTGTTTGTTTATGGTAAAGTAGCGATCGCCATTCGGGAGCATCTCATATTTGTAAAAACACTTCTTCTGACTCCTTCCTTCTGCCTCTTTGCTCCTGGCTCCTGCCTCCAATTTCTAGCTGGGCTGCTTTCATTGAGATGCTCCCTCCCCAAAGTCAGGAGATGAATTGTCAACTACAGAGACAATGGTCTCTCTTTGCGATCACGCTCAAATCTGAGGCTAAAGCTCCGTGCCTAAAGGCCGGAGTAAGCTTACTTTAGGGGATGGGATACAACCATTTGCGAAATAATTGTGTTAAGCGTGGCATCACCAAATAGGTGAGCAATATAACAGTGAGACCTGTGATCATCAGAGATGTGAGCAAGGCAGGAAGCCCAGATAGTAGCGGTACAAGCAAACGATTGAGAATAGAAATGGTACAAAACACTCCCAACCATGTAACTAACGCCATTTTGTAGCGAGGGGGTGGAGCCTTCATCGATTTATTGGGCAGCGTAAACCAGGTTTCCAATCCGGTCAGGGTTTGAATATCTTCTGGCCTTTCAATCAAGGGCTGCAATCGCTCAATCCACTCTCGCCGAACATCAGATTCTAGCCAGGTCTTAAGATTGTCGTAGCAATCGAACTTGAGAATGACCACATACTCAGGGTGGGCGTGATGCTGGGGTCGAATAGTGCTGACACCCAGATGTCCCTTGAATTTTCGTGCATCTGCGGCGATGCCATGAAACCATGCTTCGTAACCTTCATCGCGCCCCGGTTTCACTACATGAGAGATCACAGCGGTGACTAGATAGTTGTCTTCACTGGTATTGCTCGCCAACGGTTCTTCCAACATAGAATTTAGAGAATTAACTAAGAGAAAAATTTTATTCTGAACAACCACCTTAGAGACACCAAATTGCTCGGCAATTTTCGCCAGCAATTCGTGAAACTGAAGGGAGATTAAGGAATGCGATCGCGAAGGTTGGGCATGAGATGAAATGACTAGAAAAATACTTACAATCTTTGACGTAAGAGCTATTAAAAACACCCTCTACGTGACTTACAACCAAGTATTTGTCACCGCTACGTTCCACGTAAAATTAATTACCTAGCGATGACAATATTAACTCAGTTACACACCAGCTAAATAAACTAGGCGCTTTCTTACTACTTACTGGGAGATCCAGGATTGGCCGTTGCTGCATAGCTAGTCATCAGATTTTTGTAGTCAGGAATAAACTCTGCTAAGAGACTACCCAGTCCTTCAATATCGTTGCGCCAGTCACGGTGCAATTCACACACAACGCTAAACCAATTGACCAACTGAACTCCCGCACGAGACATTCGATCCCAAGCTGCATAGCGACAGGCTTCATCGAAGGTTCCAGAGGCATCGGTGACAACAAAAACCTCATAACCAGCCTCCAATGCCGAAAGCGCACAAAAAGTAACACATACATCAGTGACAATTCCGGCAATAATCAATTGCTTTTTACCTGTTGCTTCTACTGCTTTAACAAAGTCATCGTTGTCCCAAGCGTTGATTTGTCCGGGACGCGGAATAAAGGGAGCATCTGGAAACTTCTCCTTCAGTTCAGGGATGATGACTCCATTGGGGCCTTGCTCAAAGCTAGTTGTCAAAATTGTAGGCAGGTTGAAAAATTTGGCTGCACTTGCCAGGGCCAGCACATTATTTTTGAAGTCGGCGGCACCAATATCACGCACAAGTGAGAACAGTCCTGTTTGATGATCGACCAGCAGAACTGCAGCATTATTCTTGTCTAAACGGTTGTATTTGAATGTAGACATCAGGTATTTCTCCTATTTGGGTTATGGGTGAATGAGGAATTGCCGAATAAAGTCAAGAATCAGAAAGGCTTGAGTTGTACCAATTAAATGTGCTTCCTTACTAAAAGCGAAACGTCTATTTTTTCTAAATGGCTTATGGCGTAACCTGTTGCGGCATGAACTCAGTTTGCAAAATCTTACCAAATTTCACCACTCAAGATCCGCAAGTTAAGCGCTGAGTTAACGCGATCGCCCTAATCTCGACACACGTTACACCAACGCCCCTAACGCTTTCAATGTCGATTTTTGAGAGATCGTCAATCCAGTTGCCCCTTGAATATTCCTGCCTTCATACCGCCGATCGCCCGCCAACGTCCTAACACAGCGCCCAGTTGCGACATCCCACAGCTTAATCGTGCGAATGATAGATTAGGTCTTTTGGGCAATGATATAAACATGATTTTCAGGATACTGGTCATATTCGAGATGGCGGCAGGTGCAATGATGCTCAACCAGAATTTGCAGGAAAGTATCTACACCCAAAGTGCTGTAATCAAAGTCTTGATCTTGAAATGCTCCCGAAACCTCGCTGCTTGTATGTCCGCCGCCACAAGTGAACAGGATCACTCCATTGGGTTCAAGCGCATTGCATAGCTTTTGTATCACAGGCGCTTGCTTGTTGATTGGCAGATGAAACGTGCTATCCCACGCTGCAATCAGGCTGTAAAGTTTCGGCGGCCGCCAATCACAAATGTCTTCCCGGTAAAACGTGATTTCTGAATGTAGCCGCTGGGCTAAATCGATCATTTCCCTAGAAATATCAAGTCCTTCCGGCTGAAATCCATGCTGGGATAAGCTGTTGATAAAACGTCCGCTGCTTCCACACCCGACATCAAGTGCTGCGTCCTGCTTAGAAGTAAATTTGATCGCCCGTTCTAATTGGGCAATGCCGTAGGTTGAATCTTGATGCTGAGTTTGCCACCATTGGGCAATTCGGTCGTAGCGGGCCGATGTATCATTTGGCTCCATAGAGTGACCTCATAAGTGTCGATCGAGATTTTCAGGACAATTAAAATCTTTCTCCATGCTACGCACAGACTACACCAAGACCCCTAACGCTTTCGGTAGTGCTAAACAAGTAATGATGCACTGTCATGATGGATGAAATACCAAATAGCACCGATATGATGGTCTAACGACTTTGACAATGACAAGGTGTATCTCACCAAGCGAGAAACACGCTGCCCTAACGTGTTGTTAAACCGCTCAATGTAACTTTTCTTACCACTCTCTTTCCCCACCGCCTGATGTGAATTGCGGGCGTACCACTGCCCATATGCTGCCTAGAAATCAGTCTAGCAACCGGACACTGGCGGTAAACCGGAGGCAATGAATGCCACAATTGCCCTTGCTGCCGCTTCATCCCGTGCGTCAATATAAACACCGACAATTTCACGGGTATCTGCATCACGAACTAACCAGACCCACTAATTGTTTCCTTTATTGTTCACACTCACACCACAACTTATCACACCCTGATCCTTAACCTGCCTTTTTTTTGGCTGTCGCTGGGACTTGGTGTGACACTAAGAGCATATTTCTCATTGACTTCGGGAAAGTAGCCATTGCTCAAACACCTGCACCGCACGGGCAATGCCCGCCAGGGAAATGCGTTCCACCAACAAGTGGTCAATCAATTGCCGGATTGCTCGATGGATCATCTTTTTCTGAGGATGCAAGGGCAAATTGCCTCCCAAAATCATGACACTTAAATCGCTGTTTACCGTTGTGGATGCGGCCATTTTTGACACTTCGGGAAAAGGCACAGGTTCGACAGGCAGGGATGAGGAGACGACAAGGAAATAAACTTTACTCCTATATCATTACATCTTGAACACTACCAAATTTTTCAATGTTTCAATTTCTGGCTGTGACTAGGAGATTGGGAATTTCGATTCCCTATTTTGGCAGAGAAAGGTACACAGGGGAACGCATTTTATTATTGAAGACTGTTCACGATCGGTGAGTATATTTTGACATGAATTAACCATTGTTAGAAGCTACAGACACTTTTGGTAAGGATGTTTTAGAGAAAAGGGTAACTGATTAATGGTGGTTGTTACTAGCTACCTAGTTTTAGATAATAAAAAGCTGACAACCACTGTTTACAAGTTGTATATTAGTTAGCAATGAGTGAATTGTGAAAATTTAATTTGCTGAAACAGCGATAATTTTAGTCAAATACTCATCATTCCATCCCGCTATAAGTCGCTTTTTTTTCTTTTTTTTGAGTTTTTTTATTGATTCAAAAGATTGAGCGAGATGTGTATAATCATAGCAAAATTTTGCGGACTTTTATTTTTTAATTCGAGAACAATATTCACAAAAACCACAAAAATTTTTATATGAGTTTTTTCCAAAATATTAGTAATCTGGAGTCATATCTGCGGAATGTGGATTATATCATATTTTGGGACTCCAGGACATCTCGCTGGAAAAAATGTGATAAAGAGCACAAGTTTTGTATCTTCTCACCAAACTTTACATTATTGCCTATCTTCCTCGTCTATACCCTAATTTCACCCAGTAAAAATCAGCTTCTCGAAATCGAACTGGATACGTCTTTCTACATACCGACTTAAGCTTTAGTCAGAAGCAAAAATATTGAGTTATAAACAGACCAGCCGCCGGATTTTGGTGTAGAGTCTGACTACACAAATTATTCTATAAATATGTTAACAATCTATTCTTCCCTTGGCGTTGCCTAACTTTGAAGATAGCGCGGGCCAACCTTAGAACTATATCAGCTTGTCGAAAGAAAATACGATATTGCTGCTCAAAGTTTAGCTTTTCTATTTTTGCCGATCGCAGAAGTACCTGGATTTATTCAACAAATTAGGGCGATCGAACAAAGAGCAGCCGTCAGTTGATTTCGGACAAGAATTAGAGAAACTTTGTCAAACAGCGAGGAATAGAAGATACGAATAAACTCTATATTTAGCGTGTATATGGCGCACACTTTTGCTATAACTAGCGCGTCACACTCTAGAAAAAATATATCATCATTATTATTTCTTTCTCATCCTTCTCTGGGAACCTTTTTTAGACAGCCGCTTAATTTCTGTTTCGCCTGCCGGGAATTCTACTTCTTCTCTAAATTCTAAAGATTCTAAAGTGACACTTTTAACATCGCTTTCGGTCATTTTTTCCTTTTCATCAATTCCTTCAGAATCCGCTAGATTTTTTATTAACTGCACGTCCAAACCCGAAGTTTGAATCGGGAATTGTGCAATTTCTTGACTAATTTCAGCTTCTCCCATCCCCTGCTCAGTTTGCGCCGCCGGTAAATCTTCCTCGATAGCAGGAAAATTATCAATTTCTTGACTAATTTCAGTTTCTCTGATTTCCTTTTCTACTAACTGCAGGGATAACTGCTGCTTTTCCCTTGACAATTCCTCAACCTTAGTTCCAAGGATTCTAATCTGTTCGTTGAGAACGCGAATTTCTCGGTTTTGCTGCTGAATCATTTCTTCTGCATCAGCAATAGTTCGATTTCTCTCTAATATCACCTCATTTTTAGTTTCTAATTCCAAAGCGCTCATAGCCGCTTTAATTACATTATAAAAATGCGGCTTAGATACATCAACTTGTTTAGCATTATGGCGGCTTTTTCCCAAAAGTCCAATCTTTTCTCCTTGCTTAACAGCCAAAACAAAACCTTGATGATTTTTTATTTTTAATTCTTTGACAAAATCCACTTGAACTAAACTGCAAATATATTTGTGACAGTCAAAATAAAATTCTGCTTTCATCAAAAAGCACCCCTTTCTGCTACAGTCCCGCAGAATTATAGCACGAACAACGTTAAAAATTGAAGAAAATTTATAAAAATAGGGTGGGCGCGGAGAGCTGTACCCTAGTTTATAAATGTATGCGATGTCAAGAGTTGTTCAGGACTTATGCGAAACATCGTTTGACGCGCTACTTCTAGCAGTAATTGGCGAATTTGGTCCCTACAAAATTAGGTTTTGCGGGCAGCTATTTCAATATTTTGGGTTAGCAAAATTCGCCAACTATGGCATATTTGATTAATTAATTAATTAATTAATTGCTTTATTTGCTGACATAAGCGATTTCCAATCCGTGACGATAATAAGCTGTTTCTAAATCAACTATTTCTTGTTTAACTTGAGGATATAATTCAAACAAGCTTAGCTGAATTGGCTCATTATTTTTTTTGCCTTTGTTAAACTTGCTCAAAAGTCTTTCTTCTAAATGCTGGTGTGATTCTAAATTGCCATCTGACAGAATATGATTAATTTTTAAATTAAACTCTCTGACTTTGTGGCAAACTAAAATAGTGCGGTGACAAGTAATCGGGTCTTTTTCCGCACACATTAAACTGATTTTATAATTGGCTGCTCCTGTGAGCAAGCGCTGAAGTCCTGCGGAAAATAAAGGAGTTGCTGCTATGCGATCGTATAACGCTTTACCGCTAGTATCGTAACAGCTTAAATCCTCCGGTCGCGCGCCCAACTCTTTGCCTAAAAAAACATATTGAATGCCGACACTGGACAGTGAAGCATTAATTTCGGATTTATTAAAATGAGGTAAATAGTGGCTAAACGGATGCGATCGCACGTCCGCAACCGCCGTAATTCCATGTTGTTGGAGTAGCAAAACAAACGCTTCAATACTCAGATTGGAGTGTCCGATCGTAAATAATTCCATTGCTTCGATCTTAGTATG
>NZ_JAUBQR010000117.1:14987-20364 GCF_036701385.1 Microcoleus sp. Pol12B4
AGTAGCAAAACAAACGCTTCAATACTCAGATTGGAGTGTCCGATCGTAAATAATTCCATTGCTTCGATCTTAGTATGCAGTCTTTGCTTTGCAGATGAAAGTTTTTGCAGCCCAATTCTTGTAATTGGTAGACTTCAAGCTGTAGGTTTCTTGAGCAACTTTTGAATTACAAGTTGCACAGCCAGCAGCATCAAACCCAAAGATGCAAAAGCAAAAACACCCGCACCCAAAGCCACAATTCCCATTACTAAAGTTCGTACAGCCGCGCCAATATTAATCGCAGTCACATTGTCAGAATGAATGGGCGAATTTGCAAAAGTTTGGACGATCGACAAAGTTAGCGCGTACAAAGCCGCCGCAAACCCGCCCGCGATCAGCGAACCAATCACGCACCGCAAAATCGTCGGCGGCGTGGAAGATGCAGAGGTTGCATCTCCAGCCGAACTCAGAGGTTTAGAAGTAGAATTTGGATTAGTTAAATCAGTCATGGCGATTTTAGATTTTAGATTTTAGATTTTAGATTTCTGGTTAATTTACCAAAACTAAAATCGGTGTTACATGACATATTATCAGTTCTTCGATCTCAATAGACTCTGCGAAAAGTTAGATTCATCTTGACCCTCGGCTGTTAGACAGGTTTAACGGACAATGGCGATCGCACCCTCTTCGAGTTACACCTTCGAAATCGGCTGTTTCGTCTCGTTTCCCTCCGAAAAAATCCGAATCCCAGTATTGCTAAACTGTGCTACCCAAAAATCCAAATCAGGAGAAGCGATCGCACTTTTAACCCGTTCCAAAACCTGCTGAGCCTGCTCTGAAGACTCCGCCAACGCAAACACCGTCGGTCCAGAACCCGACATCATCGTTCCCAAAGCCCCCGCCGACTCAAAAGCCTGCCGCAACTGCAACACCTGCGGGTACACAGGTAAAGCAACTTTTTCTAAATCGTTGTGCAGCAATTGACCAATTTTCGATCGATCTTTTTGGGCGATCGCTCCCACCATCGGCCCCGAATGTAGCCGTTCCCGGCGGCACTCCAAATCTTCCGCTGCACAATAGGAACTACTGAACTGCTGGCGATAAGTTTGATATGCCCATGCCGTAGAAATACTGAGATTGCGGTACTTCGCCAATACCACAGAAAAGCCAGCCAAATCAGGCAATGGCGACAGTTTATCCCCACGACCAGTTGCCAAAGCCGTACCTCCAGTAATGCAAAAAGGCACATCCGAACCCAAAGTTCCCCCCAACTCTTGCAACTCCGACTGAGTAAGTCCCAATTGCCACAGCAAATCCATCCCAACTAAAACCGCAGCCGCATTTGCCGAACCACCGGCAAGCCCCGCCGCCACTGGAATCTGCTTGTGAATGGCAATCTCGACACCGCCGTATTTCGCCAAAGCATCGGGGAATTGCTTCGCCAACAAATCCGCCGCCCGGTAGGCGAGGTTATTCTTATCAGGAGGGACTTGCGGGTGATCGCAGCGCACGCGAATCGTATCCGTACCAATCGCACGCAAGTCAATTCGATCGGCTAGATCTATGCTTTGAAGTACCATCGCCAGTTCGTGATATCCGCCGGGGCGATCGCCTATGATTTCCAAATACAGATTGATTTTTGCTGAAGCTAACAGAGAATATGAACGCATAGGTGATTAAGCCGCAGGTGAAAGAAACCCCTGGTTGAAATTAATTGACACCAGTCCGAGTCCATTTTCTCACAACTCAAAGGAAATATTATGCAGGAAATGTGGAAAACTTTTTTTACTTCCGGGCCATTTATTCCTCACGGCCATTGCTATCTCTGGCATACCCCGTTAGTCTGGCTTCACCTTGCCTCAGATTCTATCATTGCACTCGCGTATTTTTCCATCCCGATTACATTGGTTTATTTTATTTCCAAACGGGAAGATTTGCCCTTTGATTGGATCTTTGCCCTGTTTGGAGCCTTTATCGTCGCCTGTGGCATCACTCACATATTTGAACTCTGGACACTTTGGCATCCTACCTATTGGCTTTCAGGAACAATGAAAGCAATTACTGCCGTTATTTCATTTGCTACAGCCATACTTTTGGTAGATTTAATGCCTCAAGCCCTAGCACTTCCTAGCCCCGCACAGTTAGAATCCGCCAACCGACTCCTAGAAGCTGAAATTGTCGAGCGCCAATTAGCCGAAGCTGCACTAAAAAAAGCCAAAGAAGAATTAGAAATTCGAGTTGAGGAACGCACCGCAGCATTAAAGTCTCAAACTCAACATTTAGAATTGGCAAACCGACTCCTAGCATCGGAAATTGTCGAGCGCCAATTAGCCGAAGTTGCACTAAAAAAAGCTAAAGAAGAATTAGAAATCCGAGTTGAAGAACGCACCGCAGAGTTAAAGTCTCAAACTCAACAGCTCAAACAAGCATTGTCTGAATTGAAGCAGGCTCAATCCAACCTAATTCACAGCGAAAAAATGTCATCTTTAGGACAATTAGTCGCTGGGGTTGCTCATGAAATCAACAATCCGATTAACTTTATTTACGGCAATATTACTCATACTCGCCAGTATGCCAATAGTTTGCTAGAACTGGTGAATCTCTATCAAGAGCAGTATCCGAATCCCATGCCCATAGTTCAAGAAAAAATCGAGTCTATAGATTTAGACTTTATCATCTCTGACCTGCCAAAAATATTAATTTCTATGAGAAACGGCGCTGAGCGGATTTTTGGTATTGTCAAGTCGCTGCGAATTTTTTCTCGCCATGACGAAGCAGAAATGAAATTAGCCGACATTCATGAAGGAATTGACAGCACACTGATGATTTTGCAAAGCAGATTGAATGCTAAGCCAGGTTGGGCGAATATTCAAGTTATCAAAGAATATGGCAATTTACCCCGAATAGAGTGCTACCCGGGACAGCTAAATCAAGTGTTTATGAATATCCTGGCGAATGCTATTGATGCTTTAGAAGATGACATCTACAGCGAGTCGATTGCAGCCAATGAAGCTAATCCCTACCTCATCCAAATCTCTACCAAACTTTTAGACAGTGAAGTGGTAGAAATCAGAATTAGCAACAACGGGCCAGAAATAACAGAATCGGTGAGAAACCAGTTATTTAATCCATTTTTTACCACTAAACCAGTAGGTAAAGGCACGGGATTAGGTTTATCGATTAGCTATCAAATTATCACAGTAAGACATAAAGGCGAATTGCACTGTATTTCTGCACCGGGTAAAGGTGCAGAATTTATTATAAAAATTCCGATTTTTCTGCAATAAACCTTTGATAATTCCCATAAAATCTAACTTCAACTGTTAGTATTTACACCTAAAACTCGTTTTTTTTTACAGATATCCGAATTATTTAAAAATTCTGGTATCTAACACAATCCTGAACTTCAAACATCGCACATAATATTATTGCTCAACTTTACCCATTGCTCCACGCTTAAATCTTCAGCGCGAGATTGAGGATTTATCTGTAACTCTTCTAGCACTTGAACAAGTTTATCTAAGTCCACAGTCCCTTTTAAATTATTTCGCAGCATTTTGCGCTTGCTACCAAAACCCAACTTCACTAAATTTTCCAAATAGCGCGGATTAACTGCCGCAGTTTCTATCTCTCTGGGAAGCAGCCGCACCACGGCAGAATCGACTTTTGGCGGCGGAAAAAAGTCTTTAGATGGCACATCGCAAATTAACTCGCATTCTGCTAAATACTGCACCCGCACAGACAAAGCGCCAAAAGCTGTCGAACCCGGTTTAGCGTAAAGCCTTTGGGCCACTTCTTTCTGCACTAAGAGCACGATCGCATCGAAGGGTTTAGCTGCAGGAACAGATATCGTTCCCAGCAGTTTTTGCAGAATCGGGCCGGTGATATTATAAGGAATATTGGCAACAACTTTATTCGGATTTTGGAATTTTGGAAATGCCGTTAGTTCAGCTTCTAAGTCCATTTCCAGGATGTCGCCTTGTAACAGTAAAAAATTGTCGGTTTTGCCGAGTTGTTTGGCTAGCTTGAGACACAAATCTCGATCGATCTCCACAGCAACAACAGACTCAGCCGCAGGCAGTAAACGCCGAGTCAAAATCCCCGTGCCCGGCCCTATTTCCAGGACGCGATCGCGATCCAAAGAAGCCGCTTTCACAATCTTATCTAAGGCTTTCTCGCTTTTGAGCCAATGTTGAGCAAACTGTTTTCGGGGTCGGGTCGATCGCATTTTTTGAATTGTTGGAGAAATCTTAGCCTGTCATTCTATCACAGCTCAATATCTTTTCCCAACCTACGGTGATGTTTATTTTTGTTAACAGGGGTTGAATTAACCAAAAAACTTGGGCACTATAATAAGGACATACGATAAAAAATAAATTTATTTCTTCCCAATAATTACCAACAGCACGACACGGAAGTCACGGATACACGGATAGCAGTTTTTCCAAACAACCAATAACCAATAACCAATAATAAATAATTAAGCACCAATTACCACTTCCCCAACAATGAAATTCCAACGAGTATTTGGTACATTACCCAAAACCACAGCCAGCGCCCCCGGCAGAGTAAACCTGCTGGGCGAACACACAGACTACAACGATGGATTTGTACTTCCAACTGCGATTCCCCAGCGCACAACAGTACAAATCGGCTTCAGCAGTGACGATCGACACCATGTTTATTCAGCAGAATATGACGAACTCATAAATTTTTCAGACGACGATACCATACCGCAAAAATTCGTCAGTTATATCTGTGGCTGCCTGAGACTTGTAGAAAAAGAAGGATACAAAATACCGCCAATAAATCTCTACATTACCTCGACTGTGCCGATCGGGGCCGGTTTGTCCAGCAGCGCCGCTTTAGAAATAGCAACCCTCAGAGGACTGCGCGCGCTGCTGAATCTCCCCCTAGACGACGTGCGGCTAGCTCAAATCGGACAGCAAGTCGAAATCCGGTATGCCGGCTTGAACTGTGGCATCATGGATCAAATGGCGTCGAGTTTAGCAGACACCAACACCATGCTATTGATCGACACCCGCAGCCTCGAATGCTACCCGATACCTTTTCCCACAAACACAGAAATTTTAATAATTGACAGTGGCGAAAGCCACCAACTAGCAGCAGGAAGCGGCTACAACCAGCGGCGCGCCGAGTGCGAGGAATCCGCAGGGATATTGGGAGTTAAAGCTCTCAGGGATATCGCCGATCCGCAAGCAGTGGAAGTATTGCCGGAACCCCTCAGAAGGCGAGCTCGGCACGTCGTTACCGAAAACAACCGCGTACTCGAAGCGGTAAAATCTTCACCAGCAAAACGTTTTGGCGAGTTAATGAATGCTTCCCATGCCAGTCAGCGCGACGACTACGAAGTTTCGGTGCCGGCAGTAGACACGCT
>NZ_JAUBQR010000118.1:0-20246 GCF_036701385.1 Microcoleus sp. Pol12B4
ATTCTAACTTAATGAACTAGCTCGATCGCCCTTTTAGTCAACGCCTCAGCAGTCAACCCATTAAACGCCATCAACTGACCAGCACTAGCAGTAGTTTCCCCCCGCTTCCAAGCGAAAGTATCCCGCTTGCAATTGCTGCGGAGCATCACAGGTTCCAACATCCCAGAAGCACCGCCTGTCACGCCAATCAAGGCATCTCCGCCAAAGATTTCGGCAAATTTCTCATCGCTCAAAAAGCCGCCGTCAGCTTCCGAACAAGTATCCCAAGCAACATCACTAGCACGGTACAAACGCCGGGGATTCACAACAGAAACAATCCGCACTCCAATCCCTTCTGTTTCCAAAAATGCCGCCGCTTCAAACACTGGCATTAACGTCATGTCGCCGACAACTGCAAACACCACTTTCTTGCTCCCTGCTTGATTGTGGGGAGCTTGCGGGGAATCGACTTCGTGCAGCACTATTGCACCGTCTTGCAAACCTTGGCGAGTCTGTTCAAAAGTAGTGCGAATTGGCAGTGGCGACTTGCTTGCAGTAATCACAACTCCCTTATTTTTAGCAGTCAAAGCCCACTCGTAACAAGCTTGAATGCTGTTAGCATCCGGTGGAAACAAAGGAAACACATTTCCGTTCCGCATCATCGCCGCAAAATAAGCCTCAATTTCCGGCCGCTGGTGCGTCCAACCGTTACGGCCTTGTTCCAATGCACCCGCTGTAAATAAGGTGACAGTTGCCGGAGTTGGACGGCGCAATTCTGCCATTGCTTGGGTTACAGTTTGCCAAATTGGTAAACCGTTGATGGCAAAAGATTCGTAGGAACACCACAAACTCCGCGCTCCGAATAGCGATAAACCTACGGCTAAACCAGCGCAAGCATCTTCGCTCAAAGGTTCGTAAACTTGACCGTTTGGCGATTGATTGTACAGGTCATCTGTCGTCGGGTGAATAATCTTAAGAGCTTGGTTGATATTGGCAATTGCCGATGCTTCATTGCCGTCAGCATTAGTGACAACAAAAGTACGATCGCGCTCGCCAACTTTCCCCACCAAAACCCCCATTGCTGTTGTCGAAATCTTCGCTTCTCCCCCAACTGCAAATTCTTCTAAAGGCAATTCGCCTAAATCTGCCAGCGGCAATGTAAACTCAGTAACAACTGTTTTCGCCGCCGGCCCGCCGCCCGCACGCTCGCAATTTGTCCGCACCAACTCCCAAGCAGCAGCAGTCAAAGCGCGCTCTTTTAAAGCACTGATAATGTGCGGAGCATCCAGCGTATCTTTCGGATAAAGGTTGTGAGATTTTGCTCCGCGCGCGTGGACGCCGGCACCTTTCAACTGTTTGATAATAAACACAGTTAATTTGCCGCCGAGAGCAGATTTTGCCGCTTTGTCAACTCCTTGTAAAACAGCTTTGGTAAATGCCATGCGCTGTTCGAGCGAAAAAGCAGTGCTGTCAACATAATCTTCCGGTTGATTTTTATCGTCAAATTCCTTAGCATCAACTAAGATAACTTCTTCAAAACCGTTGCCTTGCCAATAAGCAATCATTTCAGCATTAGTTTTAGTCGAAACCATGCTGTGATGTTCCTGAGAATATCCGTTCCAAACCAACACAGGCAAAAAGTTAGTAACGCTGGGATAAGCAGTGTGGAAATGCCCCATGCTGCTCATCGGATAGGGTTCGCCCATGCCGCCGTCGCCTATTGTGAAAGCAAACAATTTTTCGCGGTGCAAAAGCGCTCCAGCCATTGCGAAATGCTGCCCTTGTCCGAGGGGGCCGGCTGGTGCTAAAAGGCCGGGAATGAAACCGGAAAGGTGTCCTAACAAACCGTCTTTTTCTCGGAATTTATCGCGCACTTGCTGCACGTTAACAATTCCCATATCCTCTAAAGATCGATCGAGAAACATGGCACTGTAAAAGCCGGGCGCGTGATGGCCGACTTCGGTGACAATGTTCTTGTGTCCGAGCATTACGAGCGCTGCGTAAGCCTCAGCTTGGCTAGCAAAACCCCCCGGATGTCCCGATGCCTTGCTGGCGGTGACTTGCAGTGTCAGGTAGCGCAGGGCGTCTGCTGCGAGCATGGTTTGAAAGACGGCTGCGGGATCGGCAGGATCTGCGATCGACTTGCTCCCCTCGGCGATCGCAGGTGCTTTTCCATAAGTCTCAAAACCAGGGACTGTTTCAGAAAAATATTGAATGCCTTCGCAAAAAGCGGGCGTTGTTGACGTTGCCTGCGGAGTAGTTGCTGTCATGCTTGATACCGGAAAAATTTGAATTGGATTAATGTAAGAGTAATTTTATAGCTTCCGCGTTCCAAAAAATCATGAGTTCTATTATGTCAATGATAAATAAGTAAAATCTCTCAATTTTTAAGCTAATAAGTAGTTGTTTGAGAAGCCCGACTTTTTGTATAAGTCGGGCTTCTGTGTTTACCCATTACTAATCCATCTCAAATCCCAAATCTAAAATTGTTCCAGCCGTTCCCGGACATCGATATAAAGCGCAGTACCGCTTTCAGAAAGAGAAGGCACAGCCTTTTGATTCCCCAGCCAAACAAAAAAACTGCTAAGTGCAGGAGTCGGATCTTGATCGCCGCGCAGCGTGTAGATCAAACCTTCGCAAGGCCCATTAACGCGGCTTGTAGTGCAAATCGCTTTCTGGTTATTTACAATACCCACCGTGACATAATTTAGCTGTTTATTTCGGTTATAATTTTCAAGACGCTGAGTCACTTGTTGGCAGCGAGTTAGAGGATCGTAGCCCGAACTAGAAAAGAAATTAGAATTCCAGCGAATCCAAGGCTCCCTGAACCCTTGCGGATTTTGATACACAGTCACCGGCTCGCCCGTCGAGGTATCGCACACAAATCCTCCATAACTAAGACTCGGCTGGTTTTGACCAGAGGCGGTGCTGATTGAAAGATTGCTGAGAATATCAAATCCGTTACGCTTATTTTGTGATAGCAACTCCCTAAAAGCATCGATCGGGATTGCCGCGTTCAACCCCGTTTTTATCTCCTCAATCTGACCGTTCCACGGACTCCTAATTGTGCCAACAGTATCCCCCTGGCCGTGAATTCCTACCACCCTGCCATCAGCATCAAATACAGGCCCGCCGCTCATCCCGCGCCTGGTTACAGCTTGGTAGCGCAGACGATACCCCGATGAGGCGGTCCCCAAGCGAGAAGAGATGATACCAGCAGTAAACTCAAGTTTTCGTTCAAATCCCGAAATTGGCAGCGGATAGCCAGAAACGTAAATAGCAGAACCAACAACAGCACGTTCTGACTGGCCCATTGGTGCTACTGGATACTGTTCTCGGCTCTGAAACTGTATCAAAGCCAAGTCTATATCCCTGTCATTTTTCGGTAGTCGCTGTATTCTAATCGCAGCATAGTCCTTCTCCAAATGAGTGCGAATGCTGTATTTTTGAGCGAGGCTTGCCACTACATGATTAGCTGTCAGAACAGTGTAAATATTACCCTGTTTGGCAATAATTACTCCCGATCCACTAGCAAAAAAACCCAGCGTATTGTTGACTTCCACAGTTGTCAAGGTCGCTAGCTGGGCAATTTCTTCGGCTGTTTTGGCACAGGCAGCATATTGTTGGCTGACAACCGCCGTCACTGTTAATGCACCTGTCAAGATGATTGTTAGCGCGTCAAACCGCAAACTCCACACATTCATCGATAACTCCCTAGATAAGACGAGGCGAACTGCAAGTATATACCGAGCGGAATTCCCCAACTGGATTTAAGCATTTTCTTCCATAATTCCGCTATTAATTCATATCAAATCCGGGTACATCGGAATGATATAGAGGAAACGGCACTGACGTTTCCCTACAATTAATCGCGGTAGGGAAACGGCACTGCCGTGTCGAAAGCTGTGGGTAATATTAATTTCGATGCTACCGAATTTGATATCACTTCCATCTTCAAAAGCATAGACGCCAAAATTTGGATCTCGATACTTGCCCCTACCGTTAATCCCAACCAAGAAACATTTGGCATTAAAAATCGGGCTGCCACTCATGCCGATTTTAACCTCATTTGTATAGCCCAAGCTATAACCTTGAAGCAAAGATTTGGGTAGCAGCACCGAAACGAAGCCCGCGTCAGCGCCCAAGCCCCAACCTCAGCAACCCTAGGAGACTGCCAGCACGGGATCTGACACAGCTCCTGACTCGCTGAATGGTGCTATTTTATACTCGATCGCGCTGGGAAACTGAACGATCGCCAGATCGATATCGCCCAGCCGCCTCAGAACTCCTAGCAGTGGGTGGAGGAGACCGTCGTCGGTGACCATTGTCCGATCGCCACAACCTACCAGTTAGTCAGCACTCTATAGGTGTTGCCCTGCTGTGGGACGATAGTCCCCGAACCCAAAGATTTCCCCGTCTGGATGCGTACCGCTGTTTAACGCGCCAAGTTTTCCACATCCACCCTTGGAATTGGTGACGAAATGGAAAATTTTTCCATCTTTAAGGCAGTCCCGACGGCGGGGAAAAAGGGGGCAGTTGCGCCTCATCATCGATTTTTTCCCCTAGCTTTTCCCTGACATCAATGTAAGGAATTTTACTGGTTTCATCAAAAGACGGCATCCCGACATATCCTTGGCGCCAAGCCAACAAATTATACAAAGAGCCGATCGGGTCTTGGCCGGGTCTGAGGGTATAAATCAAATTTTGACACAACCCATTGACTTGATTCGCCGTGCATATGACGTTCTGGCCGTTCATCTGGCCCGCAGTAATATACTTGAGCACCCGTTGGCGACGATAGGTTTCGAGGCGTTGACTCACTAATTGACACCGAGTTGCCGGATCGTAGCCAGAACCGGAGAAATAATCGGAAGTCCACTCAATCCAAGGCTCTACGGCACCTTGAGGGTTTTTGTACACCGTCACCGGCGCACCGGTCGATGTGCTGCACCAAAATCCACTTTCCCCCGGTGCTCGCCGACTGTAACTCGGTTGAGAAGCAACCGTCAAGCCGCTGAGGGCGATGGCTGTTGCCGCCAAAACTTTTGTCAATAATTGCTGTTGCATGATTTTTTCATTCTTGTTTATGAGATTCGGGACAAAAATCACCGAATGCTGCGATAACACCCTTGACGCGCCTGTTCGTTACAAATCCGCTGAGTTGGGAATGATGTGATTCGCGACTTAACCAGAAATCAGTTTTTTTTACGAAAACACTTCGTTACAGCCCTTATGCCTGGTTAAACAACCCGGTTTCTTTGCTCTTGATGCGTAAGTTTTGATATTGTTCGCGACTTGCGCATTTCCTCTAACCGCGCTCTCGGCGCTGTTCAAAAAGCTCTCCGAATGCGAGCGTAAAATGCGCGCGCCAGTCTGAATTCTGTCCTCATTACTACTAATCAAACTCAGGCTTTTACCAACCGGAAAGAGGCTTTTCACCTCAGACCTTGGAATAGGTCGAGTTACAACGGTACATCACACCACTGACAAGGTATTTGATATCACTTACGAGCTGGATCGCGAGCTTGATCTGCTGAGACAGGTACACTGCTTGGTTACACCCTTGAGGGGTTAAACCCCTTCTTATCTGATATAACACTAAAATCAAGGTATTAACAAGAACTCTTAACTTGTTTTCATCTCCGTACTGCGGGAAATACTTCTAAGTGAGTGTAATCAGGGACTAAGTGCTTTCTACCACCCAAATTCACCCTCCATACACTGACGTTTAGTAAAGTATTAAAAACTATGAACTGTATCTGCAAACAGTTAGGATATTTAGGCGTTTGGTTAATTTTGATAGGCGGTAGCAGTTGTTCTAGCTCAGATGCAGCTACCTCAACCGAAAACCAGAGCAAACTCTCAGAAAGCGCCCGTCAGTTCCAACACCTACAGCTAACGAGAAATCAAATTGAGGCTCTATCAAGTCAATTAACGCAGCCTTCTAACTCTGTTGCCTCAGTTTTAGGCATTGCTGCCCTCTCAGAAAATACTGCCACCGTTACGGTTTATAAGGTAGATAATTTGTGTCAAACTCTGAAGCCGGAAACAGTTACAGGCCCAGAGAACCAATTAATGTCATCGGCGGTTAATGAAGTGTTAAAACAGCAGATTTTCGATAGTCTTGGTTTGGCTGGTTATCGCCTCAAGATCGATCGCGACCTCGGAATAGCTACCGTGGATCTGCGAGCCTCCGGAAATTCGCGGCAGAAATTGCAAAATCTGTCCAGTTGTCAGATGTTAGGTTTGTTCGGGGGCGTGCGCCAAACTTTAACCAGTTATGCTCCTTGGCAAATCAAAACTGTTCGTTTTACAGAGCTTGGAGAGGATATTTTAAGCACCGTTCGAGAATAAGCTATTAAAATTATTGGAGATGGGACTTACGCAATTCTCCCCTTAAAAACAAGGGTTGGGAGGGATTGAACCAACCTTCAAACCCTTTGAGATTTGTTGATACTGCTAAGTCCTGTGACCCAAACCCCGGTAACTCCTATGACACTACCTAACGGCCCCAAAGCTCCACCCCTTGTGCAGCTAATTCAATGGATCGGCGATCCCCTGACATTCATGGATAAATGTGCCAAACAATACGGCGACATTTTCACAGCTCAAGTGAACAACGGGAAACCATTGGTTATGATCCACCACCCGCAAGCTGTCCAGGAGATGCTCAACAGCAGCGCGTTTCACGCTCCAGGCCGCCTGAATAGTATTCTCAAAGCGCTCGTGGGAGAACAATCCATGTTTCTCCTCTCAGGAGAAAGGCACAAACGCGAGCGCCAATTATTGATGCCACCCTTTCACGGGGAACGGATGCGGAATTACGGCCAACTAATTTGCGATATTGCTCAAGATGTTGCCAGCAAATGGTCGGTCGATCGACCTTTTGTGGCCCGCAACGCGATGCAGGAAGTCACCATGCGGATAATCTTGCAAGCTGTCTTCGGGCTCGATGACGGGCCGCGATTGGAAGAGCTTAGGCCCCTACTTGCCTCAGTCCTCGATATGACCAACTCTCCCCTGCGATCGAGTATGCTGTTTTTCGGCTGGATGCAGCAAGATTGGGGCTCTTGGAGTCCTTGGGGACGCATGAAACAGCGGCAGCGGAAAGTTGACGCACTGATCGACGCGGAAATTGAAGAACGCAGACAGCAACCAGACGCCAACCGCACCGACATTCTCAGCTTAATGATGGCCGCGCGCGACGAAAACGGGCAACCAATGACCAATGAAGAATTGCGCGACGAGTTGATGACGCTGCTGGTGGCAGGCCACGAAACCACAGCAACGGCCCTAGCTTGGGCATTTTACTGGATTCACAGTTTGCCCTCGGTGCGCCAGAAGTTACTGCAAGAATTGGACAGTTTGGGGGAAAATCCCGACCCGATGGAGATTTTCCGCTTACCTTACCTGAGTGCAATTTGTCAGGAGACCCTGCGAATTTACCCCGTGGCAATGCTGACGTTTTCGCGAGAAGTTCTCAGGCCCGTGGAACTGATGGGACATCGACTCGAACCGGGGACGGTTGTCATCGGCTCGATTTATTTGACCCACAGACGGGAGGATTTGTATCCAGAACCGCTGCAATTTAAACCGGAACGGTTTTTGGAGAGGCAATTCTCGCCTTATGAGTATTTGCCCTTTGGAGGCGGCAGCCGCCGCTGTATCGGCTTGGCGCTGGCGCAGTTGGAGATGAAACTGGTGCTGGCAACCATTTTGCGGGATTTCGACCTAGTATTGGCCGAGAAAAAGCCCGTACAGGCCAAACGCCGAGGGGTGACTTTAGGGCCTGCCGGCGGCGTGCGGATGGCCCTGCTGGGGCGGCGGATACCGCAGCAGAAGCCTGAACCTGTTGGTAGTGGGGTTTAAAGTCGCGGCGGTTGCAGAGGACGATCGAACTTTCAGCTTCGAGTGCAAACAATTTAGGGAGAATGTGCGATCGTCGGCAAATGCCACCATTTTTTGTAGCACCCGCTACAGATAAATAGCTAGAATCCTTAACCTGTAACCATCGCCCCCTCTCAATTTTCAAATTTTCAGTCTAAAATAGTTGCAGCCTTGCAAACACAGCCTGAAAGCAAAAGTGGGTGATTGCAATAGTCCTCTTGATATTTCAAAAGCCTGCCTGCCATACTTTAAAAACATATGCATACCCTGTTATTCAGCAAGGTCGGAAGCGTGTTGGCATTGCCAGCAATCTTTCGGCCTCTTTATTTTTTGGGCTACTTGAGGCATTGGGGACAAGATGTAGAAGGCAAGGCAAAAGTATAAATTCTCCCCCTTTCCTCGTCTCCCCCTGTCCCCTATCTAGAGCTTCTGCCTCTAATTCCAATAGAATCCGACAGCAAGTTTAAGGAATCACTAAGGAATAATTAATGACTTGTTAAATTATCTCCTTCTGTCCTTCTCTCAATCTTCTGTTTTCAGAAATTCCGATACCGAGACAGACTTCGGAAGACTCTCCATATCTTGAATTTCGCTTTCGTGGGCAAAGAACTCGACTTCTTTGTCATCAATCTGGATCTGATAGCTAGCGGTAGCTGTCACAACCCGTCGCTTTTTTTTATCTTCTATTAAAACCCAACACACGACAGGTCTTACCCATCTCTCAACGTGCTGGCTTTGCTTCGTACTCCCAAAGGCATACCAGCCTTTAGCTTCAATAATTTGAAGCACTTTAAAATCGTTATTTGCCATATATTTCTATCGCATTAACTTCAGTATTCTTCTTAGATAGAACTGCTAGCTTGCTAAGCAGGGCAAAGGTTTGGCAATTCCAAGCCGCACTAGATAACCTGATTTTTAGTCAAGAGAAGCGGGTTGACAAGGCATTGTCTGCGTTGTTGCCTGCTAAATGTAGTGCGAGCTTTTTGTACTCTCCCACAATTACTGTCAAGTATCTATACGGCATCCTCAAAAATTATTCTTGCATTAGCCTCAACAGCAGCCAACTAGACCTTAGCTCGCTGCATCTAACTGGATGCCAACAGCTTCTAACGCCTGGTTGTGAGAGCGATCGGCATACAATCTTGTTAAGACTTTTTGCTGCAATCAACTCTCATCTTTACCCGCTGGGGTAAAACTTAACTAGAGGTTGCCGCTTTCAATTCTAAGCCTCGGCGCGCCTAATTCCTAATTAATTGTATGGTGTAGTTGATAATTGCCAAACCGTCGATCGCACTCAACAGCCGTGTCTAACTCTTCGATTACCATCACCGTTAAACTTTTCGCCGCCTTCGGTGAAGCCTACGGCGTTTCGGAACTTACATTACAACTTCCTCCCGAAACCCCAGTGTCTCAAGTGCTCGAAAGCTCGATCGCCCAATATCCTCAATTAGAACAATGGCGCGATCGCACCCGCTTCGGCCTCAACCTGGAATTCGTCTCCCCCGACACCATCCTCCAAGACGGCGACGAAGTTGTACTCATCCCCCCCGTCAGCGGCGGCTAGGCTAAGTTGGTTAATCAAAAATTCGAGGTTTTGTAGTTGTGTTCGATCGCACGACTGCCCAATTGTGATCCCAAAAAAGATTTATTAAGTTTTGTAACAATTCTGTCGGCAAATCATCCTTGAGCTCGATCGGGCTCGCGTGCGGGCTTGACAATCTGGATTCCCAGCCCGATCCTGAAAACAAGTCAAATCCTTGTGGGGTCGGCGTCCCGTCCGCCCAAATATCTAAGTTAAATACACCGCTGTTTAACTCAAAAGTAACTGAAGATTAATCCCGACTAAAAAAATCGGGTATGGTTGACGGGCTAAATTGACCGTGCTAATCTTGCACAAGACTAAGAAAACATCGCAAAACTAGAGAGTTGAGCTATGACCCAGGCGACCAGAACCCAATCCACAGCAGCAACCTTCACAGCCCTCAAATGTAAAGAATGCGGTGAAGAGTACGAACTCCAAGCCAAGCACGTCTGCGATTGCTGTTTTGGCCCGCTTGAAGTCAAGTACGACTACGACGCCATCCGCCGCACCGTCACTCGCCAAACCATCGAAGCCGGCCCCAACTCGATCTGGCGCTACCGCGCATTTTTACCAGTCGCTACAGATAACGTCATCGATGTCGGCACCGGCATGACTCCTCTATTAAAATCCCACCGCTTGGCGCGCCGCCTCGGTCTAAAAAATCTTTATATTAAAAACGATGCTGTCAATATGCCCACTCTCAGCTTTAAAGACAGAGTGGTGTCAGTGGCCCTCAGCAGAGCCAGAGAATTGGGTTTCACAACAGTATCCTGCGCCAGCACCGGTAATTTAGCTAACTCTACGGCTGCGATCGCCGCCCACGCCGGACTCGACTGCGTAGTCTTCATTCCCTCCGACTTAGAAGCAGGCAAAGTCCTCGGCACTCTGATTTACAATCCAACTGTCATGGCAGTTCACGGCAACTACGACCAAGTTAACCGTCTCTGTTGCGAAGTCGCCAATACACATGGCTGGGGGTTTGTCAATATCAACTTGCGTCCCTACTATTCCGAAGGCTCAAAAACCCTCGGCTACGAAGTTGCCGAACAGCTAGGCTGGCAATTGCCCGATCACATCGTCGCTCCCCTCGCTTCCGGCTCTTTGTTCACAAAAATTTACAAAGGTTTTCAAGAATTCACCGAAGTCGGTTTAGTCGATGAAAAGAAAGTCCGATTCAGCGGTGCCCAAGCTGACGGCTGTTCACCCATCGCCCAAGCCTTCCGCGAAGGTCGCGATTTCGTTAAACCGGTGAAACCGAATACAATTGCTAAGTCGATCGCGATCGGCAATCCAGCCGACGGTATGTACGCCTTGGAAATCGCCCGCAAAACCAACGGCAACATTGAATCTGTCAGCGACACCGAAATCATCGAAGGCATGAAACTGCTAGCAGAAACTGAAGGCATATTCACAGAAACGGCAGGCGGCACGACCATCGCAGTCTTGAAGAAACTCGTAGAAGCAGGTAAAATCAATCCCGATGAAACCACCGTCGCTTACATCACCGGCAACGGTTTGAAAACGCAAGAAGCAGTTCAAGGCTACATCGGCGAACCCATTACCCTCGAACCGAAACTAGAAGCCTTCGAGCGCGCCCTAGAACGCGCCCGCACGCTCGAACGTTTAGAATGGCAACAAGTTTCGGTTTAACAGCTATTAGTCAGTAGTGGGCAGTCATGAGTCATTAGTCATTAGTTGTTAAGCTGTGGACTGATGACAACTGACTGCTTACTGATGACTAATGACTGAGGACTAATAACTAATAAATGACTACTGACTAAGGACTAAAAAAATGACCGTCAAAGTTTTAATTCCCACTCCCCTGCAAAAATTTACCAACAATCAAGCCACCATCGAATGCGCCGGCGATAACATTTCCGAACTAATTGAATCGCTGGAAACAAATTGTCCCGGCATCAAAAAAAGCCTGTGCGACGAAAAGGGAGAACCCCGCAGATTTCTCAACTTCTACGTCAACAGCGAAGACATCCGCTTTTTGGATGGCTCAAAAACAGCCCTCCAAGATGGCGATGAAGTCAGCATTGTTCCTGCTGTTGCTGGTGGCTGATTAATTTTTAACCGCCGATTGAGGCAGACGAACGCAAATGAACGCAGATAGTTATTTAAATCTATCTGCGTTCATTTGCGTTTTATGAAATCAAATCTAGGTTTGTAGTAGCGCTTCAGTACCCAAGCGCTACTACAAACCTAAAACTTATTTCTTTGTTCGCAGTGGATCAGAGAATTATCGCACTAGGAAGCTGCCCTTGCGGCAGTCCGGGGACGGCGCCGGCCAGTCACCTGATTGGCAGGAGATGGCAAGGATGGCGATGCCGATGATGGCGATGGCGATGATGGCGAGGATAATAGCTTAGGTGCTTCCAGGGAACCGGAAGATACTGCTACCTTTTCCGATCGCACTGCTTCTTCTGGAATTTGCATCAGGAATACCAGCAGTGGATTGCTTTGCAGTTCCCGGCGCATTACCCGCTGAATTGCTTTTTCTATTTGGGTTTGCACTCCTACCCAGTCAATGTCAACTTGCGAGTCAGCAGTGGCGGGTTTGACAAATTCTGACCAGCGATCGCTCAAAACTGTTTCAATGGTTTGAGTGATTAATCCGATCACCTCCGCGCGATCGGCTGATGTCACTACACCTTTCAAGTGAACTTCTGGTTTGGCAACTAATTTGCCTTCCCAATTCAAAGCCGCCGCTACAGTTACAACGCCATCTCCGGCTAACTGCTGACGTTCCTTGAGGACGCTAGCTTTGACAACGCCCGATCGAGAAGCATCTACCAATTCAATTCCTGAAGGCACTTGACCAGCGACTCGCATTGAATTTTCGGTCAACTCTACGACATCGCCGTTATCAATAACCACCATATTGCTAGCGGGAATGCCCATGCTTTGAGCCGTCTTGGAGTGCTGGATCAACATCCGGTGTTCCCCGTGTACTGGCAAGAAGAACTTGGGACGAGTCATGTTAATCATTAACTTTTGGTCTTCTTGACAACCGTGACCGGAAACGTGAATGCCTTTGTCGCGGCCGTAAACCACGTGTGCTCCCAGCATCATCAGTTTATCGATCGTGTTTACCACTGCGATCGTATTTCCCGGAATCGGGTTAGCGGAGAAAATGACAGTATCGCCCTTTCTGATTTTCAGTTCGTGATGTTCGCCGTTAGCAATGCGAGTCATCGCCGCCATCGGTTCGCCTTGGGAACCTGTAGTTAAAATCAGTACCTTGTCTTCAGCCAAATTGCGAATTTCTTTCAGCGGTTTGAAAATACTATCTTCGCATTTGATGTAGCCGAGATTGCGGCAGTGAGCGATGACGTTAAGCATCGACCGGCCAACCACTCCGACATACCGATTGTTTTTCTTAGCCAAGTCCAAAACAATTTGCAATCGGTGTACCGACGAAGCAAAAGTCGTCAGCATTACTCGTCCCGGTGCTTGAGCGATAATTCTGTCTAAATTCGGCGCCACAGAACTTTCCGAAGCGGTAAAACCGGGAACTTCCGAGTTAGTAGAATCGCTGATCAAGCACAGCACGCCTTTCTCGCCGTACTCCGCTAGCTTTTGCAAATCAAAATGCTCGCCGTCTACAGGAGTGTGGTCAATTTTAAAGTCTCCGGTGTGGATCACAATTCCCACGGGAGTGTGAATGGCCACCGTAAAACTGTCGGCCATCGAGTGAGTGTTGCGGATGTATTCGACTAAGAAATGCTTGCCAATTCTTACCGTATCCCGCGGTCGAACGGTCCTCAATTCTGTGCGGTGAGACACTCCGGCTTCTTCCAATTTTCCGGCTAGCAAAGCCATCGCCAAACGGGGGCCGTAGATGACCGGAATTTCAAATTGTTTGAGGTGATAAGGGATGCCGCCTATGTGGTCTTCGTGACCGTGTGTCACGATCATACCTTTAATTTTGTGGCTGTTTTCCCGCAGGTAAGTCATGTCTGGAAGGACAATATTTACCCCGTGCATTCCATCTGTCGGGAACGCTAAACCGGCATCTAAAAGAATGATTTCGTCGCCGTACTCGAACACACAAGTGTTTTTACCGATTTCGTGCAGTCCGCCGAGGGGAATAACTTTTAGAGCAGATGCAGTTGTATTTTTGATCATGCGTATCCTTTGTTAGTTATTTTTGTTATTGGTCTGTGGTCTGTGGTCTGTGGTCTTTCGTCTTTCGTCTACTGTTCGTTGGTAGGGCGATATTTTTCCAAATATTTATGGAAAAATCCCTGGCGGGTTTTACTCTCCCGTACAGTCAGTTGTCTTGCGCCTTCATTCTTCTATCTTCAGTCTTTAATCCTTGACTGTTAGCTACTTACTAACACTTAATTACTAATGACTGATGACTCTGAACTAATGACTGATAACAACCAATATTCAGTTGTCTGAAAACTCGTTCTCGCTCGTCTAGCTAGCTGATACTGCTGCTAGCTGACTCAGTACGTCCTTTAACTTTTGAGTTACCTCAACGGGCGGATCGCACAGGGGCGGACGGGTGGAGCCTACATCCCAGCCTTGAAGTTTAAGAGCTGTCTTGACGGGAATGGGATTTGTGGTGAGAAAAAGAGCTTTAAACAGGTCAAAAAGTTGCAAGTGAATCTGGGTAGCGACTTGAACTTGACCGGCCTCGAAAGCTTTGATCATCTGTTGCAGTTGCTCTCCTACCAGATGGCTGGCTACGCTAACTACACCAGATCCTCCTACCGCCAACATTGGCAAAGTTAGGGAATCATCTCCAGAATAGATGGCAAATTCAGGGGATGTCAAGCAACGAATTTGACTTGCTTGATCCAAGTTGCCACTTGCTTCTTTTACGGCCACAATGTTGGGGATTTGGGCCAATCGAGCCACCGTCTCCGGCAACATATTCTGACCAGTGCGACCGGGGATGTTATATAACATTATAGGCAATTCTGGAGCAGATTGCGCGATCGCCCGAAAATGATTATATAAACCTTCTTGCGGCGGCTTGTTGTAATAAGGAACCACCTGCAAACAGCCGTCTAACCCGAGTTTAGCTGCTTTTTGGGTAGCTGCTACTGCTTCTGAAGTAGAATTCGATCCGGCTCCTGCGATTACCAACGCCTTACCGGCCACCGCCTTTTGTACCACCTGAAATAATTCGTACTCTTCATCCCAGGTCATAGTGGGAGACTCGCCAGTAGTGCCGCACACTACCAAGCTATCTGTACCGCGATCGGCTAAATGAACTGCCAATTGTTCTGCTACCGCATAGTTAACGGTGCCGTCTTCCTTAAACGGCGTAATCATTGCAGTCAGAACCCGTCCAAACTTTACCACACTTTCTCCGATTTTAGACTGTTGATTTTTGATTTTAAATTTTTGATTTCAGATGAAAGGTTTATCTAAAATCCCCAATTTCAATTTCCTAATTGCCAGGGTTCCCGCTAATTAGAAGCCACCGCCGCTGGGGTTCGCAACAAATCTTTTTGGGCCAGCAACTCAGCTATCTGCACCGCATTTAAAGCCGCCCCTTTGCGAATTTGATCGCCCGACAGCCACATCTCCAACCCGCAGGGGTGAGAAATATCTTGGCGAATCCTGCCAACTAACACGTCATCCTTACCGCTGGCCTCTGCAGGCATCGGGAAATAATTAGCTTGCCAGTCTTCTACCAGCTTAACCCCGCTTGCCTGCTTTAAGATTTCTCTGGCCTCGCTCGCGCTAAAAGGCTCTGCAAACTCTAGATTAATCGCTTCCGAATGAGCGCGCAGTACGGGAACCCGCACACAAGTTGCCGTAATTTTAATCTCGTCCGTACCAAATATCTTCCGAGTTTCGTTTACCATTTTCATCTCTTCTTCACAATACCCCAAATCGTTAATCGGGGTGTTGTGCGGAAACAAATTAAATGCTAAGGGGTAGGGAAATATATCTGTTTTGGGCGTTTCCCCCTGCAAAATTGCTCTTGCTTGAGCTTTCATTTCCTCCATTGCCCTCGCCCCTGCCCCGCTGGCAGATTGGTAAGTCGCTACAACGATGCGCTGTACCGGCCTAACTTTGTGAAGTGGCCAAACGGCAACTGCCATCAAAATAGTCGTGCAGTTGGGATTAGCAATTATACCTCGGTGAGCTCCTGCCGCTTGGGGATTGACTTCGGGAACCACTAGCGGTACGGTCGCATCCATGCGGAAAGCGCTAGAATTGTCAATAACCACGGCTCCGGCTGCCACCGCTTGCGGAGCCCATAACTTAGAAGTAGAGCCGCCTGCCGAAGCCAGCACCAGGTCTACATTATCAAAAGATCGCGCCGACACGGCTTCGACCGGCAGCATCTCGCCGCCAAAAGGCAAGGTAGTGCCTGCTGAACGTTCCGAAGCCAGCAGCTTCAAGTTAGAAATCGGAAAACTCCGGCTGTGCAATAGTTCTAGCAACTCGGCACCGACAGCGCCGGTAGCTCCTAAAATGGCAACTCGATAAGATTGAGACAAATTAGTTTCCTCCACAAATTAAAGTCTAAACATCGAAATCAAAAATTTAAATAACTGCAATTCTCAATATCAAACTTAATTAATGTTATGCCAGATCGGGAGCATGAGAGGATAGCAATGGTGCAGTTAACCTAAAAGGGCGATCTAACTTCCCGATCGATCCGGGCGATCGTACCCAATGCCAGTTTAGCATCTTTTGCCGTTAGCGAAGCCCTCGAAGATGATCGCCCCGCGCCAATCCGCATCGTTCTGGCAGCAGGCGCATCCGTTGACTTTGACGGGCTGTCCAAGACATTGACATCTGAGGGCGATATATGCTATGGTGCATCGGCGATTAGTGGACTTAACCTCCACTTTCCTAGCAGCAAAAGCTAGTATCCTCACACTAAAACTATTTGGCAAAAGCCCAAAAAGTAGCCGATCAGGACTTACAGTCTCATCCGGTAGAGGTGTTTGTAGTTGTGCCGTTACGAGTCAAAGCGTACAAACTTAAAATGCAGGCAAAGTCAGATTTGTATGTATTTTATTACACTATTGTTAAATATCAAAAAAGCCGATGAAAGTAACCCAGGAAAAACTTCCAGCTAGCCAAATTGGTCTGGAAATCGAAGTACCGTCAGAAAAGTCAAAACAAGCTTACGAGCAAGTAATTAAACAATTTGCTCGCGAGGTTAATATTCCTGGGTTCCGCAAAGGCAAAGTTCCCCGTCAAGTTTTGCTACAGCGCCTAGGCCAGACTCGTTTGAAGGCGACGGCTTTGGAAAATTTGATTAATGATTCCCTGCAAAAAGCCCTCGAACAAGAAAAAATTGTTGCTATTGGCAGTTTTGAACTTCGCACTGAGTTTGAAGAATTATTAGCTAAGTTCGATCCTGAACAGCCTCTGATTTTTTCGGCAAAGGTTGACGTACAACCCGAAGTGAAAATGGGTCAGTACACAGGTTTGCAGCTTCAAGCAGAAGAAGCTAAGTATGATGAGGCTCAGGTAGATGAGGTACTGGCAAAATATCGATCGGACAAAGCTACTTTAATCCCCGTAGAAGGCCGGCCGGCTCAGTTGGGAGACATGGCTTTGGTTGATTTCTCCGGTAGATTTGCCGAAGCACCTGAAGGCGAAACTCCCGCAGAAATTCCCGGTGGTCAAGCAGAAGACTTCCAAGTAGAATTATCGGAAAATCAGTTTGTACCGGGCTTTATCCAAGGCATGATCGGGATGAATCCGGGAGAAACTAGAGAAGTTTCTGTGCAGTTCCCAGATGAGTATAGCAGTGAAGAACTAGCAGGAAAACCGGCAGTGTTTACGATTACTCTCAAAGAACTTAAGGAAAAAGAATTGCCGGAGCTGGATGACGACTTCGCCCAAGAAGTCAGCGAGTTTGAAACTTTAGCAGAACTACGCGAATCGCTCGAAACTAGGTTTAAAGCAGACCAAGAAAACAAGACATCAGCTAATAAGGAAAAAGCTATATCAGCAGCACTCGCGCAGTTAATAGAAGTGGAAATTCCCGAAACAATGCTCGATCGCGAAATCGATTATTTGTTGAATCAACAAGCCGTCCAATTGAAAAATTACGGCATAGATATCAACCAACTGTTTACTGAAGAAAATATGGGCCCGATGCGGGAACGCTCGCGCCCGGAAGCAATCGATCGGCTCAAGCAGACTCTAGCTCTGGCAGAAGTAGCTAAGCTGGAATCTTTATCTGTGGAAGACGCAGAAGTAGCAGCAGAAGTAGCAAAAATCAGAAAGCAGTTTCCCAAAGGAGATTTTGACCCCCAAAGGTTGCAGGAATTTGTGAGGGAAGACTTGCTCAAACAAAAAACCCTGAAATGGTTGGAAGAAAAAGGGACAATCGAACTCGTACCTGAAGGCTCTCTGACTCCCGCAGCAGAATCAGAAGAATCAGATGCTGGAGATTCAGCAGAAGCAGCCACGAGCGTCGAAGTGGAAGTCGTAGGCGAAGAATAGAACTTAATGTGTTCAAATGTCCTAATTGGGGGCATGAAATCAACCGTGATTTTAACGGCGCACCTGCTCCTTAACTACAAGGTCCGGGTGCGCCTCGATCCTTACTAAAAGCTCGGGGTGTCCACTAGAAGCAGCGATGATGTGCAAGTGAGTATTTTAACTCATTCACCCCGCGAGCCTTGCGAGTCGCTACAGCGTTGCGCCCAGCGCAGAAAGCAATTTCAGAACTCAAAACTCCCATTCCCCCGATATCCGTTCAGAAGAGGCATAATAGTTAAAAGCTGGCGGCTTAATTTGAAGCTTTCATCAGCAGCAAATTGTCTAGAATCCTTGACTGGTGTCTTATGGTTGTATCTCAATCTTCCAATTACTTAATTACAAGCTATAACGATTTTGATGTCAGTTCCAGCCCCAGCAATGTAGTGCCGATGGTACTAGAACAGTCGGGGATGGGCGAGCGGGCATTTGACATTTACTCGCGCTTGCTGCGGGAGCGAATTGTGTTTTTAGGAACTCCCGTAACCGACGAAGTTGCTGACTCAATAGTGGCTCAGCTATTGTATCTAGATGCCGAAGACCCAGAAAAAGATGTCCAAATGTACATTAATTCCCCCGGCGGCTCGGTGACGGCCGGCATGGCAATTTATGACACAATGCAGCAAATCCGCCCGGATGTGGTGACGATTTGTTACGGTTTGGCAGCGAGTATGGGCGCATTTCTACTGACAGCAGGAGCCCACGGTAAGCGGATGTCTCTTCCGAGTTCCCGAATTATGATTCACCAGCCGCTTGGAGGCGCTCAAGGTCAAGCAGTTGATATTGAGATTCAAGCCAAAGAAATCCTTTATCATAAGCGTAAGCTGAATCAACTGCTAGCGCACCACACAGGTCAACCGATCGAGAAATTAGAGGCTGATACAGAGCGCGACTTTTTTATGTCAGCCGAGGAAGCCAAAAATTACGGTTTGGTCGATCGAGTTATCGCTAAAGAAAACCTTCCGGCGGCGGGAGAGAATGTCACTGCACTGAATTAAGAGGCTGTTATGTCTAAGTACGACTCCCATCTAAAATGTTCGTTTTGTGGCAAGTCTCAAGAGCAAGTACGCAAGTTGATCGCAGGGCCCGGGGTGTATATCTGCGACGAATGCGTTGACTTGTGCAATGAAATTTTAGATGAGGAGTTGTTTGATTCGAGTGCAGTGCCGGCAGCGGCGGTGGCCCCGAAGCAGGAAACGACGCAAAAGCGCCGCGCTACTTCGGGCAAAAGTATGTCGCTGAGCCAAATTCCCAAGCCGAGGGAAATTAAAAATTACCTAGACGAAAATGCGATCGGGCAAAATGACGCCAAAAAGGTGCTCTCGGTGGCTGTTTACAACCACTACAAGCGCCTGAGCTTTATCCATGCCAAAAATAGTGGCAAGCACCCGCCGGAAGAAGTAGAACTGCAAAAATCGAATATTTTGTTAATCGGGCCGACGGGCTGCGGCAAAACTCTGCTGGCTCAGACTTTGGCGGATATGCTGGATGTGCCGTTTGCGGTGGCTGACGCGACGACGCTGACGGAAGCGGGCTATGTCGGGGAAGATGTGGAAAATATTTTGCTGCGGCTGCTGCAAGTGGCAGATATGGATGTGGAAGAGGCGCAGCGCGGAATTATTTATATTGATGAAATTGACAAAATAGCCCGCAAGAGCGAAAATCCTTCGATTACGCGGGATGTGTCTGGGGAAGGCGTGCAGCAGGCGCTGCTGAAAATGCTGGAGGGGACGATCGCCAATGTACCTCCCCAAGGCGGTCGCAAGCATCCCTACCAAGACTGCATCCAAATTGATACCAGCAATATCATGTTTATCTGCGGCGGTGCTTTTGTCGGTCTAGAGAAAGTGATAGAGCAGAGAACGGGTAAAAAGTCAATGGGTTTTATTCAGCCCGGAGAAGCTCAGCCGAAGGAAAAGCGGGCTGCCGACGTTCTCAAGCAACTGGAACCGGATGATTTGGTGAAGTTTGGGATGATTCCTGAGTTTATTGGGCGCGTACCGGTGGCGGCGGTGTTAGAGCCGCTGGACGAGGAAACGCTGATGGCGATTTTGACTGAGCCGCGCAATGCTTTGGTTAAGCAGTATCAAAAGCTGCTGAAGATGGATAACGTGCAGTTGGACTTTAAGCCGGATGCGATTCGGGCGATCGCCCAGGAAGCATACCGCCGCAAAACAGGAGCGCGGGCGCTGCGGGGAATAGTCGAAGAATTGATGTTGGATGTGATGTACGAGTTGCCGTCGCGCAAGGATGTTGCCCGGTGTACGATTACTAAGGAAATGGTCGAGAAGCGATCGACCGCCGAGCTGTTGGTACT
>NZ_JAUBQR010000119.1:0-13715 GCF_036701385.1 Microcoleus sp. Pol12B4
GCAGTTTGCGCTTTCAACCCAGTTTATGGCCAGGGAATGACCGTTGCTGCACTGGATGCTCAGATGCTAGATCGATGCCTGCAAAAGCAAAGAGAGCGGTATCCAGAAGGCGATTTAACAGGTTTTGCGCGACAATTTCAACAAAAACTAGCAAAATTACACACTATTCCTTGGATGTTTGCCATTAGTCAGGATTCTCGCTATCGGGGAAGTAAAGGTGCAAAACTAAACCTTGCTACGCGGCTGACAATTGATTACATGGATATAGTGTTAAAAGTGCTTGTCGGAGATGCTAAAGTTTGTCAAACATTTTTGGAAGTTCTGCACATGATTGAGTCGCCTGCGGTACTTTTTTCTCCCAGTATTGCGCTTAAGGCGATCGGGCAATTAGTCACCGGAAGTCAGAAGGCAGAATTAAAATAAAGAGTTTATACAGAATCAGATTATTTTTGCCAATTATATTTTTTCACCGCCGCCGATGAAGGAAGATAAACGCAGATGAAATCCTATTCATCTGCGTTGATTTAACCTGATATTATGTTTCCTCGAACCTGGATGATAAAAAGCGTGACTTTTTCGACTGCGGTTTTCGAGTATTTCACGTCATAAGATGGGTAAAAACCGATTTTGTACTCAATTGTGTGTTTGTGAAATAAATTATTAGATTTATTGCAAAAATTGTTTGTAGTCAGGACTTACTCACAGGACTCAAGAAACCGGATTTTTTACCCATATCCCTCGCGCTTCCCGCTATATAGTCGGAAAAAAAATCGGTTTCTGCATCCTAGACTAATATAGACTTGTGGCATTGTCACTTGCCAGCCAAACAATCTAATTGTTCTTGCATTTGGGCGGTAACTCGCTCGAAACAAGCATCAACATAATCGCGATCGCGCGCCGCCTCCGAACCATACCTCTCAAATACAATCGGTTCGCAGACGCGAGTCCGAATTTGCACGGGTAAAGGCAAGTTCGGCAAAGGCCCAACACTCAATCCCCAAGGCAATCCCAAATACACCGGCAATACCACTGGATCGATTCCAAATAGCCACGGCATTCCCAATTCATGCAATTGCTTTGCTTGTTCGTACAAATCTGCCAAAACTATCAAAGTATCGTGGGCACCGTGGGATATAATTGGTAGGATGGGCACTTCTTCTCGCAATGCTAATTTGATAAATCCCTTGCGTCCGGCAAAATAGATTTTATCGCGCAAGTGGTGGGGGCGGAAAACATCTTGAGCGCCGCCCGGATAGACGAGAACTGGGGCATTTTTCCGCAAAGCTGCGATCGCCATTTTCGGATGCGCCTTGAGGGCTCCACACTGAACCGCCATGCTAGCAACATCAGGAGAAACTTGCCAAACCGTGGGGTGCATCAATCCGTAGGCCAAGCGTTCCGTGCCGTACCTGCGGAACCATTCGTATAGGAACATAAACATATCGGGAGCGGCGAGTCCCCCGTTGTGAGAACCGACAACAAGCATTTTTCCCTGAGCGGGGACGTTGTGCCAGCCGTCGCTTTGTACGCGAAAATAGTAGCGGTACAGCCATTCCCAGATTGGCAACAGAAGCTTAATGAAGTCGGGATTGCGATCGTCTAAAGATAGACCGTCAAAGGGATATTTAGAGGATTTGCTGTCTTTTTTGTTAGTAGTTTTTGTCACTGCCAAAATATTTAACGCTTCGATCATTATATAGCAGAAGGAAGAAAATTATAACTCTCGAAGAAAGAAGGCTTGAGTTATTTGGGAAAGAAGGAATAAGGGAGGAGATTAGTTGGGCTTTTCCTCTTTTTGTGTGTGCGCTAATCGCCCTCGCCCTGCGAAAAAAAAGATTTTTTTATCATTAATATACTCCAATTCCGAAGGAATCTACCGCATTAGTTTGAGCAAGTGAAAACCTCATAAACATCGAGCGCTGTTGCTATAGCAATATAATTAAATCAGAATTGGCGCAAATATTTGGTTTCTGATTTGAGTGGGCTGGTTTTTTTCGGAGGTTTTGTGCTGGTTGTCTCCACACGGACAAAACCGTTTGCAAACAGCTACAGCAACTGTCGCTGATGGCGGGGCGGCTTTAGCGACAAAAACACAACTGTGTCTCAAGCCGATAAGTTTCCGTTTTGGAAGATTTTATCAAATTGACGCCAGGCATCGGGTCAAGGCGAGCGATTGGTGCTGTTTGCCACAATTTTAAGAGGACTTACCCACGTACTACGATTTTCTGTCCGAAGATGTAGTGAAGCAATCTCAAACCCTTGATTTAACGGACTTGAGTGCGTAAGTCCTGTTTAAGTAAGGTACGATCGACAGTGGAGATCGAAGAACTGTATCCGGCTTCCGACACGCCAGTATGACGATGGGGTCGAGCGCGCCAATCGCCTGTCACTCAGAATCTGGCAGCATCTCAAGCACCATCTCTGTCTCGAATCTGCCAAGAATTCACCTGAAATGTAGCCCCATATTACTCAACTGCAACAACTGACAGCTAAATAGTTTAACGAACACCTGACAAGATATTGGCGGACAACAGATGACTTGGATTCCTAGCAAACTGTGCCGCATTTAAACTGTTAACTGTTGAGTTTTGACTTTCCCGCTCTCCCATTCCCCGACTCGGACACTCTCGCCATCTCCCTTCCCCGCTCTGCCATAATGAGTCATTTATCGGCGTAGCAGCTTTATTTGTCTTCGCTCAACTCACCAAACATTAAATAATATAAATAAAACTTGACTTGCGGTCATAAAAAAGTTATACAAAGCTTTTTGGTGGAAGACAAATCGATTTTTTTGCTATATTGACCTGCAATTAAGATAATGATTGTGGTTAAGTGAGGAGTTGAACGGATGAAAAACTTGAATTGCTGGAATAAACCCGCTGCATTGCTGGGCGCAATCGCGATCGTCGCCGGAAGTTTGCAGGCGAATGCCATCGGTGTAGCCACCCCATCAACATCCACGGTCAGTCAAGATGCGGAAAATATTTCCTTTGAAGATAGCGCCACGTTTCAAATAGCCCAGGCTGGCAACCTTTGCCGTAAAGTCACTCCCAAAGAAGGTTTGACCGTTCGCCAGAACCCAGACCCCAAATCCCCTAGAGTGGGCGGGGTAGGACTTAACACTCAGGTAACGCTCTCCCAAGGCGCTACTTCGGTTAAAGCCTCCGACGGTCGCCTCTGGATTCAAATTACCGCTCCCGTCACAGGGTATGTAGCTAGCGGCTATCCCAACGACGAAAGTAATTTAGGTTCGTGCACCATTAGTCAAACTCCTTCCCCAAGTCCCGCACCGGCACCTGCACCCGCAGCAACACCCGCACCAGCACCCGCGCCTGCACCGACACCCCGTCCAAGTCCCGCACCAGCACCAGCACCAGCGCCAGCACCAGCGCCAGCACCAGCACCAGCACCAGCGCCAGCACCAGCGCCAGCACCAGCACCAGCACCAGCGCCAGCACCAGCACCAGCACCAGCGCCAGCACCAGCACCAGCGCCAGCACCAGCGCCAGCACCAGCGCCAGCACCCGCACCAGCGCCAGCACCAGCGCCAGCACCCGCACCAGCGCCTGCAACGGGCCCAGTAAGTCTGTGCCGCCAAGTAGAACCTCGCGTAGCGCCGAGGGGTCTAGCTATCCGCACCGAGCCTTCAAAGACTTCTGCTGTTAAAGGCGGTGTACCGGCTAACGGTCAAGTAACGCTTGTACCGAATTTCCAGTTAGTGAAAGATAAGAATGGAGAAAACCGCAATTGGGTTGAGATTTCAGCCCCTGTGGCCGGATTCATCTCGGCTGGAAATTTGATCATGTGTAAGTAAACTTGTGAGTTCGATCGCTCTTTTTGAGTAAAAGAGCGATCGACACCGAAAATAGTTTTAAGATTGTTGCGCTGCAAGCGAACCAAGCCCAGCCCAGACTGCTTCCTGGACTTACGCATGAATAGCTTATTTCTGTCGGGAAGCAGCGGTAGCGAATCTTTCTAGGCTTATGTTTTTCGTCGGTTGCATCAAGTCCTAGCTTGGTTCCTTGCAAGGCACGCGGGATGAATGAATTTAAGCAAAAAGCCGATCAACCTTTCTACTGACAGCGCCCGCTTGCCCAATTTTGGTGTCCGCGATTTGGTTGACACTTCGATTGTCGGCCAATCCAGACAATTTCCCACTTATTTTGTCTGAGTCTGAGTTCGATGCGGTGTCGCATTGCAGCGACAGAATCGTCACCTAAACCGACGACGGTTTGGACAATTACCGCTGTTTCTCGCGTGGGATATTCAACCGAAATTTGATCGCTTTTTCGACCTTCAGATTCTCGGTTACTGCTAAAGAGTTTTGCTGCGATATCTTTGGGGTTGGAGACGGTAATTTTGCGATCGGCAAGGAACTGTTTAGCGTTAATTGCTTTGTAGTTTGATCGGGCTGCGGGCTGCCCCATTGCTGCGATGGGAATTTGGATGCAGGTAAAGACAGCTAGGAAAAAGAGCGATCGTTTGACAATTGATGGGTTCATCAGGCTTCAGATTGTGCCAGAAATTGTTGTCTTCGAGATGCGAAAGCCGCTAAATCTGCCTCGGTGAATTGAGTTTGCTGCCATGAGGGACGCGACATTAGTCGATCGCACCAAGCTTGAATTTTAGGATAGCCGTCTAGGGACACGCCAACCCAAGATAGCAAGGGCACGACGGTGCCGGCAACGCACTCGGCAAAGGTGACACTGTTGCTGGCGAAAAAAGGGCGATCGTCCAGCAAGCCTTCAAAGAATTTCAACACTGTATCGACTTTTTCTTTTGCCTTGGCGATTTCCTGCGGTTGGGGAGTTCCCCATCCCATTTTTTCACTGCTTAGCGGGGAAAGTCCCGGCATAAGTTCGTTAACCGTAACCATTTCTACCATTCTCACAACTGCCAAATCTTTCGGTTCTTTTGGCAGCATTGCCGGTTCGGGATACTTCGTTTCTAGATAGTCAAGAATTGCTAGAGACTCGACGACAGTGAAGTCATCATCGACCAAAACAGGGATGCGGTGAAAAGGATTGATTGCGATAAAGTCTGGCTGCAAGTGATCGCCGTCCAAGTGGATTTCTACTAATTCAAAGTCGAGGTTTTTTTCTAAGAGGGCGATCCACACGCGGCGGGAGTTGGGGGAAATGGGAGTGTGGTAAAGTTTCATAAATGGTGGGGGTAATTATTGAAAGGTAATATAGCAATCCTAAATCAGTTTCAATAACTGGTTAACTGGTCCCCAGGCAGAGCCTGGGAACCGATGTCCAGAGGCTCTGCCTCGGCCCAGACTATGGAGGCAGAGCCTCCGGATATGCGTTACCAGGCAGAGCCTGGTAACGAGTAAACGTCTTAAAAACTAAATAAACATTCCCTTAATTCCTTAATATTTGCCGAAGTTCGCTGCTGCTAATTGTGATGGTGGCTGACATTTGCCCGATCTCTGCTCACTTTACCATTAATCAATATATCATCCCCACCAACTTCTAAAGCTCCTTTAATTGGCTGATTATTGGCTAATAGTGACTTCCTGATGCACAGACGAGGTAATCGCCTCTACTAGAAATAATCGCTCACTAAGTGACAACTTCTGGGTTAATTAAACTAATTCTTGAAACGATATTTTTTTGGATGTTTCTGAAAATTTATCATTCTGAGCTGGCGAAAAAACCTCACCATAACTTAAATTCTTGACTGAAGTATTCTGCTCTAAAGTTGTCGTCATGTCTGCGTGAAGAAGCTCTAAAAATTTAATATCGTTCCCTAGATCGGCAGCCTCATCCTCATCTACATCTTCAATTACTTGCAAACGTTCTTGATAGGCATTGATTTGATGTTCAATGGCTTCTATAATAAACCTTAAATCTTTAAATGATAGATTCATGTTAGCTTACTATCCTATAAATCACCTCTACAGGTAGTATGAGGGGTCGATTTCAGAGTCATCGTCAGAGGTACGTTCGGCACGAATCTCGTCCATAATTTCCTGAAAATCTGGATCGTCTTTAAACACACCCGCAAATTGCATCCAGGTGGGTTCTGAAGCCTGAATCGGTACTTCCCAGGAAATAGCTTCAATATGCTTAAGTCGTTCTAAAAATGTGGTTTGAAGTTGGGTAATTGCTTCTTCCCTAGTTGCTGCTTCAACTCGACAGTGCGGAAACTCGAAAACAGAAGCAGAAACCTGTCCTGATGAGAGGGTTTCTAACAGGAGTGTCACTTTTAATTGGCTAGAGGGTTGGGATTGCAATACATTTAAGCTTGTTACCATGTTTAAATCACGATTTTTAAGTGCTGTCTTGATTGTATCGCAGAAAAAAAATCCCTCACCATTTCAGGCAAGGGGCGATCGCTATGAACCCAAAGTCACACTAAATCCCGATGGATGAATGTTGGGTTTTATCCGCCAACGCAGCATACGGAAAAGCAGCAATGCCTTCGGCGGGATTCCCCAACGCACTACAGCGTCCAATCTTCGATCGAGAGTCCGGGAACTTGCCCAAAGTCTCGTTGGTTGCGAGTGACAACCGTACCACCGATAGACAAGGCAATGGCAGCGATCCGCATATCTTTTTCCAGGCGATTTTTCCGCAGGGGCGGGTGATCCTTTAACAGTTTCTTGAGACAAGTATCAGCTTCCGGTGTAAAGTCCAGTACCTCAATAGTTTGGAGATATTTTACAGTTGTCCAAAGTTTAGAATAGAGTCCAGGTAAGTTATGCACCAGGGACGGATCGTTAATCCTGCCAACCCAGCCATTGAAGAGTTCTTGAACCGTGACAATAGTGACGGAAATCTCATGTTTTGCTGCGTTGGCGATAACTTGAGGATTATTCTGGAGAATGAGTGAAACGTGATCGGTATCCAGAATACATTTTTTAGAGAGGGAGACGGTTTTTTGCGACATTTTAATCCTCAGAATTAACTGTCACCCAGGGTTAGGTTTTTGGATATCACCTCGTTATAAAGCCGTAAAAACCCAAAAAGCCGAGGCGATGATCCGCCCGGCAAGGGTTCAGTATTTTATTTAATTATTGGTTTGGTTCGATCTTAAAACTTCTGCTTCAAGATGTCAAGAGTTTCCTGGGTTCTCAATATGTAGAATTATTGAGGAGCGGAATGATAAGAAACTATCACGTTCCGTTCTGTAACAATTACCAAAATAACAGGGCGGGCTTTTGGGCCCGCCCCATCAAACGATCGACTTAGTAATCGAAGTCGCCGCCGCCCATGCCGCCGCCAGCGCCAGCAGCAGCAGCGCCGTCCTTCGGTTCAGGCTTGTCAACGACGATGCACTCGGTTGTCAGCACCATACCAGCAATAGATGCGGCATTTTGCAGAGCAGAACGAGTCACCTTCGCAGGGTCAACGATACCAGCTTCAAACATATCGACAAACTCATTTGTCGCTGCGTTGAAACCGACGTTGAACGGCTTTTCTTTGACGCGCTCAGCAATCACAGCGCCGTTCAAACCAGCATTTTCAGCAATCCGCTTCAGAGGAGCAGCCAGAGCACGTGCCACAATCAAAGCACCAGTCAACTCTTCGCCCTTCAGGCTGCCATTTGCCCACTCTTCCAATTGAGGAGTCAGGTGAGCCAAAGTTGTACCGCCACCAGGAACAATTCCTTCTTCTACAGCAGCTTTGGTAGCGTTGATCGCATCTTCAAGACGCAATTTGCGATCCTTCATTTCTGTTTCGGTAGCCGCGCCGACTTTGATCACTGCGACGCCGCCAGCCAATTTGGCCAAACGTTCTTGCAGCTTTTCTTTGTCGTAGGAAGACTCGGTTTCGTCCATTTGACGGCGAATTTGTTCGCAGCGGGACTTGACGGCGGCTTCGTTACCTTCGGCAACAATTGTGGTGCTGTCTTTGGTGATGGTGATGCGGCGGGCTTTGCCGATCATGTCGAGCTTGGTATTTTCCAGTTTCAAACCGGCGTCTTCGGTGATTAGTTGACCGCCGGTCAATACGGCGATATCTTCTAACATGGCTTTGCGTCGATCGCCAAAACCGGGTGCTTTAACAGCAGTCACATTCAACACACCGCGCAGTTTGTTGACAACGAGGGTAGCTAGAGCTTCTTTCTCAATGTCTTCTGCAATGATCAACAGCGGGCGGCCGGAACGAGCTACTTGTTCGAGCACTGGTACTAAATCTTGTACCAGAGCGATTTTCTTGTCTGTCAGCAAGATGAAGGGTTCTTCTAGAATCGCTTCCATCCGCTCAGTGTCGGTGACGAAGTAGGGAGAAATGTAGCCTTTGTCGAAGCGCATCCCTTCGGTGATTTCCAATTCGGTGGTCATAGACTTCCCTTCTTCCAGGGAAATCACGCCTTCCTTGCCCACCTTGTCCATTGCGTTAGCAATCATTTGGCCGACTTCATCGTCGTTACCAGCAGAGATGGAGCCGACTTGAGCGATGGCTTTGGAATCTTCTACTTGTTTGGCGTGTTCGGCAATTTTTTCTACCAAAAACGTGGTTGCTTTGTCAACGCCGCGCTTGAGGGCGATCGCATTTGCGCCGGCTGCTACGTTACGCAGACCTTCTTTGACCATTGCGTGAGCCAAAACGGTAGCAGTTGTGGTACCGTCGCCTGCTGCGTCGTTGGTTTTGGAAGCTGCTTGACGGATCAGGGCAACGCCTGTATTTTCTACGTGGTCTTCTAGTTCGATTTCTTTGGCGATGGTAACACCGTCATTGACGATCTGAGGAGCTCCGAATTTCTTTTCGAGAACCACGTTACGGCCTTTGGGGCCGAGGGTTACGGCCACTGCTTCGGCCAAAATGTCCATACCGCGTTCGAGGGCGCGACGTGCATTTTCGTTGTAGATGATACGCTTAGCCATAGTTTTTGGGGATGAGAGGGTTTGAGATTTTGGATTGGGGATGATGGATTTTAGTCATTTGCCCCGTGTCATTAGTTGTTTGGCGGCGTTCGCTTTAAACTAATGACTGATGACTAAGGACTGATGACTAATGATTAATTAGTTAACGATCGCCAGAATGTCTTTTTCTGCAAGCAAGACGTATTCGTCTGTGCCGAGTTTGATGTCGGTGCCGGCGTATTTCGAGTAGAGAACTTTGTCGCCGACTTTGACTTCCATTTCTGTGCGGCTGCCGTCGTCATTGCGCTTGCCAGGGCCCACGGCCGCGACTTCGCCTACTTGGGGCTTTTCTTTCGCTGTGTCGGGCAGAAGGATGCCGCCGGCGGTTTTTTCTTCGCTAGCGCTTACTTTTACGAACACGCGCTCGCCTAACGGTTTAACGGTAGAAACACTCAGTGATACTGCTGCCATAAATAAATCTCCAGATTACAGATTGTCGTGAGTCAGTCGTCAGGGGTCACGATGAAAGCAACAGCGGACTACTTACAACTGACATATTAGCACTCTCGACTCCTGAGTGCTAATTTAGCTTTAGTCAGGGTCGATCGCAACTTAGTTGTCAGTACGGGTTCCCGAACCGAGCATGAGTTGGAGGAAAGGAGAAGTGGGAGTGGGGGCTGGGGTGATGACTTTAGACCGCTAACCAATTACTTTTGATTGATGAAGACAATGACAGAAAATAACGAGGAATCTTGCAGCCAAGGCTTGAGCGCTTGCGTCCAAAGCCTGGGAATCGCTCAAATCGAGCGGCATATTTTTATATGTGCCGACCAAACCGTGCCCAAGTGCTGCGATCGGCAAACGAGTCTGGAGGCGTGGAATTACTTAAAAAAACGCTTGCAAGAATTGGGGTTGGACAAGCCAAGTGCCACTCGACCAACCTGCGTCTTTCGCACGAAAGCCAATTGCCTGCGAGTATGCGCGTCTGGCCCGATTATGGTAGTCTATCCAGACGGAGTGTGGTATCGCGACGTTACTCCACCCGTCATTGAGAGAATTATTCAGGAACATCTCCTAAACTCAAAGGTAGTTCAAGAATACGCTTTCTTGACTCATCCTTTGCCTGTGCCTCGTGAGGCGGAGCCAAACATTTAAGTGTAGCGCTGTTTAAAGTACAGGGTTATAGGTAAAGTGTTAAATTTAAGGTTAAGGGTGAGAATTTGAGACAGTTTGGCGTCCGGGCGATCGCACCTGCTACAGTTCAATAAAACTGTAGCTTAGGTTCTTGTCTTCCTTGTGCGGCTTCCCGTGTTCCTTGTGTTTCTCAAAATGTACAGTAAAAAAAATCTATCGGAGGAACTGAGAAATTTTGTGCAAAAATTTCTCAGTGGCAGACACTAAGCAGGTTGCCAAACTACACTAGAAACAGTTAAATACGTAAGTAGGGAGTCTGCTTAAATTTCTCTATATCAGAAGTATCATTTAAAACTGGGGCATTAACCTAAAATTGAACCGATCGAGATTAAAGATATTTAACTTGGGCTCTGTTAGCGAGTCTCCAATCAATCAAGGCTGATCTTGATAGGGCGATCGTCCATTACTGGTTTTGGCTGCGTTCCAGGTCGTAAGACACTCACAAACAGCCATCAATTACAGGTTGGGAAGCGGTAATACCCGCCCCGCTTTCCCTCACCGCCATCCCTTCACCCGATCGTCGTCCTCCCCCCCAGCCGGGTGGCGGAGGACTGACCGAAAAAACAGAAGTGAAAACAAGGAAGTGTGCGGGATACTTTAGCGGGAATAAACATGACAAAGGACAATAATTCAGGAGAGCAAAAACGGCTGATGCTGGTTGACGACGACCCCAACTTGATCTTGCTGGTCAAGGACTACTTGGAGTTTCGGGGTTACAACGTCATTACAGCAGAAAACGGCAGAGACGCTCTGGAAAAACTAGAACAAGAAGTTCCCGACTTGATTATCTGCGACGTGATGATGCCGGAAATGGACGGCTACACTCTAGTCAAACACATCAGAGAAGACCCTCGCACGAGCTGGATTCCGGTTCTTTTCTTGTCCGCAAAAGGTCAAAGTTCAGACCGAGTAAAAGGCTTGAGCACGGGGGCTGACGTTTATATAGTCAAGCCTTTTGAACCAGAAGAACTGGTAGCCCAAGTGGAATCTTCTCTGAAAGCAGCATCCCGCTTGATTCGCCACTCAAATCCCGGTATGGAGAGTGGCCCAAAAATTAAGGCGCGCCGCAATGTCGAATTGACTCCCACTGAGTTAAAGGTGGTACAGTTGCTAGCGCAGGGTATGGCAAACCGCCAAATCGCAGACGTGATGAATGTCAGCCAGCGGACTATCGAAAGCCACGTCAGCAATATGCTGGGCAAAACAGGTCTGCACAACCGGACAGAGTTAGCTCGCTGGGCCCTTGAAAGCAAAAAGGCTTGAGCGGAGGTAGTCTGCGCTATGAAATCAGGGGAGCAAAATCTACTGCTATGCGCTTCGGTATGCCTGCTTGGCGGTAGGGCGGTGGGGGCGGTAGTTTGAAGGCGCCATTAACCTTGACACGGCAGCCGGTATTGAGTTACGAGGCGTATAGTTTGTGAGAGTCCCTCGCTCAAATGCAAGGAGGGTTAAAAGAACCCTCTGGCGGTAGAGCCGAAAATATGAAATACTGGGGAGATGGAGTTTTCTGAAGTTTAATCTATTGCCTCAGTTAGCTCCATGTTGCTAAAATGTGATATTTAGATTAACTTCTTTCTACAATTATTAGGTCTAAGTTTCTATGACAAACTTAATGAACCGCCTTTCTATTTTTGTGGACGGGAACAATATGTTCTACGCTCAACAAAAGAACGGCTGGTTTTTTGATCCTCGCAGGGTGCTCGAATATTTCAAAACTTCGCAGCCGAATGTCATCTTGATCAATGCTTTCTGGTATACGGGTCTGAAAGACCCCCAAGATCAAAGGGGATTTCGAGATGCTTTGATCAGTCTAGGTTACACGGTTCGCACTAAAATTCTTAAGGAATATTACGACGATGCTTCGGGCAGATATTCTCAAAAGGCTAATTTAGACATAGAAATTGTGGTTGATATGTTTAATACCGTGGATCAATACGACCAAGTTGTACTGTTTAGCGGGGATGGGGATTTTGAGAGGGCGATCGAGCTGCTTCGCTCGAAAAATACTCATATTACTGTGGTATCAACCGAAGGAATGATTGCTAGAGAGTTACGAAATGCTACAGATAGGTATATAGACCTAAATGAAATTAGGGAACATATCGAGAAGATGGATTATTAGTCAGTAGTTATTAGTCATTAGTCAGTAGTCAGTAGTCAGTAATTATTAGTCATTAGTCATTAGTCAGCAGTCATTAGTCAGTAGTTATGAGTTATGGGTTATTAATTATTCGTTATTGGCGCGAGACAGGGGACTGGTGACTGGAGGCTAAAAATCCAGACAAACGGACAAGTAAAAATCAGGAAAACACTTTTTTAGAGCTATGAAAACTCAACCAAGTCAAGACCGGATTATTATTTTCGATACGACTTTGCGGGACGGAGAACAATCTCCGGGTGCATCTCTGAATGTGGATGAAAAGCTGACTATTGCCCGCCAGTTAGCGAGATTGGGCGTGGATGTGATTGAAGCGGGTTTCCCTTTCACCAGCACGGGAGATTTCGAGGCAGTCCAAAAAATAGCCCGATCGGTTGGCACGGAACATGGGCCGACAATTTGCGGTTTAGCACGGGCGAGAAAGCCGGATATTAAAAGAGCAGCAGAGGCTCTGAAACCAGCCGCCAATGCGCGAATTCATACGTTTCTGGCTACGTCTGATATTCACTTGGAGCATAAGTTGAAAAAGACGCGGGCTGAGATTCTGGAAATTGTGCCGGAAATGGTGGCTTACGCTAAGTCTTTTGTGGATGATGTGGAGTTTTCCCCGGAAGATGCTTGCCGATCGGAACCGGAGTTTTTGTATCAGGTTCTAGAACGGGCGATCGCAGCCGGTGCGACTACTGTTAATATTCCCGATACTGTCGGCTACACGACTCCGAGCGAATTTGGGGCTTTGATTCGGGGAATTAAGGAAAATGTGCCGAATATCGATCGCGCAATTATTTCGGTTCACGGTCACAATGACTTAGGATTGGCGGTTGCTAACTTTTTGGAAGCTGTGAAAAATGGCGCCAGGCAGTTAGAATGCACGATTAACGGGATTGGCGAACGGGCGGGAAATGCAGCTTTGGAAGAGTTGGTAATGGCGCTTTACGTGCGGCGCCAATATTATAATCCGTTCTTGGGCCGGGCTGCGGATTCTGAGGAACCGCTGACAAATATTGACTCGCGCCAAATTTACAAAACCTCGCGCTTGGTTTCCAATTTGACGGGGATGTTGGTGCAGCCAAATAAGGCGATTGTTGGGGCAAATGCTTTCGCTCACGAGTCGGGAATTCACCAAGACGGGGTGCTCAAAAATAAGCTGACATACGAGATTATGGACGCTGAGTCGATCGGCTTGACAGAAAATCAAATCGTCTTGGGCAAATTATCCGGCCGCCACGCATTTCACACTCGCTTGAAAGAGTTGGGTTTTGAAATGGCCGACGATGAGCTAAATAAGGCTTTTGTCAAGTTCAAAGATTTAGCGGACAAGAAAAAAGAGATTACTGATTGGGATTTAGAGGCGATCGCCAATAACGAAGTGCACCAAGCACCGGAACTGTTCCGGTTAGAATTGGTGCAAGTTTCCTGCGGCGACAAATCTCGCCCGACAGCAACTGTCACTGTGCGGAATCCGGCTGGCGAAGAATTGACCGATGCTGCGATCGGCACTGGGCCTGTGGATGCGATTTACAGGGCAATTAACCGGGTGGTAAA
>NZ_JAUBQR010000119.1:13815-20167 GCF_036701385.1 Microcoleus sp. Pol12B4
GGCGAAGAATTGACCGATGCTGCGATCGGCACTGGGCCTGTGGATGCGATTTACAGGGCAATTAACCGGGTGGTAAACGTACCCAACGAGTTGATCGAGTTTTCTGTACAATCGGTAACAGCGGGCATAGATGCGATCGGGGAAGTAACAATTCGCTTGCGCCACGAAGGCAAAGTATTTTCCGGTCACTCAGCAAATACCGACATTATCGTAGCGTCTGCAGAAGCATACATCAGTGCTTTAAATCGCCTGTATCAGGCATTGCAGCATAGTGCTGAAAAATCCTCCGAACAGCCCACTCAGATCAGAAATGAAGTTGTTGCAGAAGCACAGCGCTGATAAATTTCTTGTCAGCCCTTTTTCTTGAAACAAACCGCAGACGAACCCAGATCGAAGCAGATAACTCTCAATTAATCTGCCTTGATCCGGGTTCGTCTGCGGTTTAAAATTATTTTTTTTACTAAGAACCAACTCTTGAAAAATGCAAGACGAAACCTTAAAAAAAGAGCGACAATTCCACGATGCTTGGGCATCCACAATCGATATTGACGGCATTCGAGTCAATGATTACTTTGAAGCTTGTACCGCCCCAGAAAATAGATTTATCGTCCAGCAAATGGGCAATATTACAGGCAAACGCCTGTTAGATTTAGGCTGCGGTGCGGGAGAAAATAGCGTTTATTTTGCTAAAAAAGGTGCAAATTGTGTGGCGGCGGACTATTCTCAGGGCATGGTAGAAGTTGCTCTGAAATTGGCAGAGAAAAACGGCGTCAAAATAGAAGGGTGCACAGTGAATGCAATGGCGCTGGATTTCCCGGACAATAGTTTTGATATTGTTTACGCTTCTAATTTGCTGCACCATTTGCCGGAACCTGAAAAGGCTATTCGCGAAATGCACCGAGTTCTAAAGCCTGGGGGAAAAGCTTGCTTTTGGGACCCGATGAAGCACAATCCGGTGATTAATGTTTACCGCAGAATGGCGACTGAGGTGCGGACGGAGGATGAAACTCCTTTGGATATTAATATTGTAAATTTTGTCAAGTCTTTGTTTTCGGAGACGGCTTATGATACGTTTTGGCTGACATCGCTGTGGATTTTTTTACGCTTTTATTTGATCGAAAAAGTGCATCCAAATGAGGAGCGTTATTGGAAAAAGATTATCATTGAACAAGAGAGATTGAAACCGGAATACTCTCGATTAGAAGGGTTGGACGGGTTTTTGAAGAAGTTGCCTTTGATGAAGCGCTTGGCTTGGAATTTGGCTGTGGTGGCAACGAAGTAATTAAAAGAAGTACAATAAGTCAAAGCATTTAATTAAGAGGGTAATTATGCCAGAAACTATTACTGCTATCTACGAAAACGGGGTTTTTCGTCCCCTGAATCCTTTGTCATTGAATGATGGGGAAACTGTGCAAATCACAATTGTAGCGGAAGTTTCGCCGGAAGAACTCAAGGACGATCGCGAAAAGGCGATTACGTTGATGGATGTACGAAAATTGATGGGTTTGCCAACAAAACAGTTTAAGCTAGATGCAACCGCAGAACAAAAGCGGCGCGAACTGTTTGAAAAACTCAAGGGAAGAGTGGGGAAACCTCTTTCTGAAATCGTTATTGAGGATCGCGGCCCGTGGTAAATGCCTATTTCTTAGACACCAGCGCTTTGGTTAAACGGTATGTGCCTGAATTGGGAAGTAATTGGATTCAATCAATTACTGTTCCTGCAGCAGGTAACTTTCTCGCGATTTCTCAGATTACTTGGGTGGAGGTATGCAGCGCTTTTTCACGCCGTCAACGAGAGGGTAGTCTATCTGTCGATGAGGTTGACCAACTTAGGGGAGATTTTCGCACGGATTTTGACAACGAGTATGAAGTTCTTGAAGTCGATCGCACTTTGATAGAAACAGCGGGCGCACTGGTGATGCAAAACCCGCTGCGGGCTTATGATTCTGTGCAATTAGCGTCAGCTTTGCGCGTTCAATCTACTCTCCTTTCCGTGCCAGATACTCAACTGGTTTTTGTTTCGGCGGACAACAGATTGCTGGATATTGCTCAGTCGGCAGGGTTGGCGACTGATAATCCTAATAATTATCCGTAATCAACCTTTTTGTAGTGAGGAATGCAAGTCTTCATACAAATCAGAGGACTAAAGTCATCACTAGAAACTAATTTTAGTGCGATCGTTATTTAGAGGACTTCTTTCAAAGTTTTAACCAATATTTGATTCTGTTCCTCCGTACCTACACTAATCCGCAATTTGTCTTCTAATCGCGGCTGATTGAAGTATCGAATCAATATTCCCCGTACTTTCAGTGTTTGATAAATTCTTTCTGCATCGCCCTTTGGTGGCCTAACTAACAAAAAGTTGGTTTGCGAGGGCCAAACGTCAAAGCCTAATTCCTTGAAGCTAACGGCTAGTTTTGCTCTGGAAGCCTTAATCTTTTCGGCGTTGGCTATTTTGTGGTCTCGATCGGCGATCGCAGCCGCCCCCACTGCATAGGCTAAAGCATCCACATTATAGCTATCTTTGATTTTATTTAATTCTGCCAGTAGCGCCGGATTTGCTATGCCAAAACCCAGCCTCAATCCTGCGAGGGAATAACCTTTTGAAAGCGTTCTCAATACTATAACATTACTGTATTTTTTTGTCAATTCCAAAGCATTATTTTCTGCGAAATCTACATAAGCTTCGTCGATGACCAGAATCCCCGATAACTCTTTAGCCAGTTTCTCCAAATCGGCAACAGATATGGCTGTTCCCGATGGACTGTTTGGCGAAGCTACAAATGTCACTGCACCCTGGGCTGCTATTAGCAAATCGACTGGTAACTTGTAGTCGTCGGGATAAGGAACTTCAACAAATTCTGCATCTTGAATTTGTGCCAAAGTGCGGTACAATACATAGGTGGGCGCAGGACAAACAATCTGTTTCCCAGATTCGCCCACAGCGCGAACTATCAAGTTTAATAAATCGTCGCTGCCGTTACCTACAACAATCCAATCGTCAGCAACTCCAAAAACTTTACTAGCAGCAATGCGGAAACTTTTGCCAGTTGGATCTGGATAGCGCCGCAGCATTTCTCCTTCTATTTTATGAAGCACTTTTAAGGCTTTGGGAGAAGGCGGATAGGGATTTTCATTAGAATTTAATTTAATAATTTTTGTGCCTAGCGGTGGCTGTTCCCCCGGCACATAGCCAGACATTTCGTGGATGCTTTTGCGAAAGTAATTCATCTATTATCTGCGTTTATCGGCATTCATCTGCGGTTAAAAAGATCATATCAAACAATTAGTGACTATCCGCGTTATACCCAAATCAATTAACTTTTGCATATCCGCTCGATCGTCCACCGTCCAGGCCACAATGTCAACTCCCTGACTCCGGCTTTCTAGAATTAGTGCGGGGTTTTCCAGCAACACGCGATACAGACTGCTAATCAAATTATCCTGATGGGCTACAGCTTGAGCTAACTGAGTTTTGTATGCTTCTAGATTAGCAACAATGTGTCCGATCGCCAAATCGCCAGATAGCCGCCGCACTTGTTCCAGAAATCCCGCGTTAAAGGAAGTAATAACGCATTTTTGTTGGATTTCTTCGCCCTTCAAAGTATTGACAAAATCCGCGACATCTGCATCAGACCACTCGCAGTGAGGTTTGACATCAAAGTAAAGAAATTTGTCAACATTTTTGAGGATAGCTAATGATTCTTTTAAGGTAGGAATTTTTTCTTGTGAAAATTCATCGCTAAACCATTTTCCCGCATTAAGTGTCTGCAATTCCGACAGGGTTGTTTCCCTAACTTTGCCAGAAACTCCAGTGATTCTATCTAATGTGGCGTCGTGAAAAATCACTGGTACGTTGTCGGCGGATAGCTGGATGTCAAATTCGATCGAATGAGCTCCACGGGCGATCGCCAGTTCAAAAGCTGCTAAAGTATTCTCCGGGGCGATCGCCGAAAATCCCCGATGTGCAATAATTTCTAAATTCACTGTCTTGTGCCCTCTAAAAAATCTGCCACAGTTTGATTAAAAGTTTCCGGTTCAGTCAAAAAAGACCAGTGATTTCCCGGTACTTTTGCAACAGTAAGATTTTTCAAGTATCTCTTGTATGGCTGCATTTGCCAAGCCATGCGATTTACGCCTTTTTCCGGCTGTACAAACAAAGTCGGGATATCAATATTTTCAGTTAAACCTGCAACTTTCATCACTTCTACAAATATCTGATTTCTGGCTGCAATCGCAAACTTACTGCCCCAAGTTCCGTCAGATTTTTGTTCGATTTGCTGTTGGAATACCATTTGCTGCACCTCACTCCAATCTGCGTATTCTCCCGATTGTTTTGCTGCTGCTTCTGCTTGGGCTAAAGTCGCAAACGGGCCCACACATTTGAGACAGTCTAATTTTCGGTAAACAATTGGCAGGGTGAGTTTCATCGCGGCGGGCAGTTTGGTGATGAAGATGGGGTGTACTAAAATCATACTGCAAAAGCGATCCGGATTTTGCCTCGCCCAAATCGGTGCTAGTTTTCCCGTCCAAGAATGTCCTAAAATATGGGCGTCTGGCCAGTTGAGATGTGCCATCAAACCTTCTAAATCTGCGATCGCACTTTCAAAAGTATAGCCTGTTTTCGGTTTGCTACTCTCTCCGTGACCGCGCATATCTGGCGCTACAATATGATAGCGGTTGGACAAGTAATTGCCCAAGTTAGTCCAGACACACGCACTATCTGCTAAACCGTGCAGCAGCAGCAAACGCGGAACTTTTTCTTTCCCAGTTTCGGGCTGCCATTCTAGGTAGGAAAGTTCGATTTCTGGTAAGTGCAAAGTGTTACGAGTTGCCATAATTAGGGTATTTTATAGTTGGATAAATTTTATTTAACCTCATTTATACTATTTTTATGAACAGGCAAGATGCCTGTTCCGCAAAGAGTGAATCTTATTGTACTGTTTTGCTCGACAGGCAAGATGCCTGTTTCACAAATAATAAATATTATTCTGGGTGGGGTGGGCTTCTAGCCCGCCCTTATTACCTAACCTTGACCCTTCAAGCTAAATAAAAGAAACTGAGTTTTCTGCGCTTCATCAAAATTGTCGTCACTGACCAAAACTACACTTTTGCTGCCATCTGGCAACTGCGGTCCGAGGGTCATTCCCTCTAAATTGTACAGCGGAATTCCGAGTTCGCTTAAGTCTAGCAGCAACTTTTTCTTAACAGGTTCCACCGCCACTCGTCCTTTAAAACTCTGGATTCTCGAAGTATCTGTAGCCGCCCCAACTGCTATTTGATAAATTCTAGCGCTGTACCCCGACAGTCCAAAAGAACGTTCTAAACTCAGAATTTGACCGCTACCGACAGTTACTAATTCTGTTAAACCGTTCAAAATAGTCATGGGAACTTGGTCGAGGATGTAAAGATTTTCCGAGACTAATTGCGGCGTTTTATCGACGATGATATAATGTAAAAGACGGAGTTTGCTTGCCTGTTCGGGGTCTAAATCTTGCATTAAAGGGGCTTCCGTAGCTGCGAACAAACGAAACGGATCGAGACCGCCGGGACTAAAGGTTTCTGGGTCGATGGTTAAAGATTCAAAACCTAAATTTTCCACCACTCCTTGCTGCTGTTTTTCATCGCTGGCATCGGGAATATAGCGCTTTGGTATCGGCAAATTTCCCCGGATTTGCCCTGTTTTGAGGTCAAATTCTCCGAGTAAAGGAGGGATGCCCACATGAGTAACACCTTCGCTGGCGACAAATACTGAATTGCGGGGAGAAAGGGCGATGCCTTCGGGATTGATGGAACCCCAAGAGAAGGTTTCACCGTCTGCTTTTTTGAGGGAGGTAACGCCTTCAACGGTAACTTTTTTCAGGCGAATATTTGCTGGATCGCTTGATGTGAGGTCGAGTCTGAGACTGTAAAATCTCGCTTCTCCATTTTCGCTGGGGTCGTCGGAAAGAGCGTAAAAGCGATAAGCTTTAGAAGTGACTGCGCTAATACCTTTGGGGTCGTAGGTAATTCCTGACAAACCGCCGACAGGTGCTCCTTCAAAATTCATTTTTGGCAATTCGTACTCGCCCAAAAATTCTAGGGACATTTCTGGAAAAGAGCGGTCTTTTCCAACTGCGGGAGGGGGGGCGCAAGCTGTGCAAACAGTTAAGAGAATTAGGGCTAGACTGAATAAGCGTAAAATACGTTGGCGAAGCCCTCGAAGAGGATCGCCCAGCGTCTTTAAATCCCAATAATTGCTCAGTGCGGTGACATTTATTTTGTTGCTCTTGTTGAACAGTTTGCTTTTGTGCCATCTTTGTGACATAATTTATACCGTTTTGTAGATATGCAAAACTTGATGTTTCCAGAA
>NZ_JAUBQR010000403.1:0-2356 GCF_036701385.1 Microcoleus sp. Pol12B4
CCCTTAAAAACTGAATCTGATTGGAGTTAAACTGCCGTTGGGCAATAAAATCCTCAAAATTCCGCCTTACCACATCTTGATAATCCGGCAATCCCTCAATCTCGAACAGCTCTCGCAGAAACGATAATAAACTATTCACCTTCAGATTAAACGCCTTGCGAATATTCGACTCCGACAACTGCACGTTTGGGCCACCCAACTCCTGCCTTAGAATACGCTCTAACGCCACCAGTTGCAAGTCCGTCACTGCTTCCCCGTTGCGAATTGCTGCAATTGTCGGGTGATTTTCGACAATTTCCAACACCTTCGCCTCAACTCGTTGGCGATATTCCTCCACATAAACCTGTTCTCCCCCTTCTCCCAAGCTGATATAACCACTGGTAGCAATACGATCGCCCAAATCAATCTCAATAAACGAACTGGGACGCTGACGCCGATTTTTCATCTGATTCGCCAAATCCGCGATCGCCCGATTTAACTCTTCCGGTGTCGCCTTCCGCAGCCGATGCGACAAGCAAAAATCCGCCGAGCCCCGACGCTGGGAGTCCTCAAACACAAAATCCGGCAACCGACTCACATCCTCCGCGATCGATTCCAACGTCCCCGGTTTTGCCCCATCGGTGAGAATCTCCAGCTTCAACCGTTCCACCTTATTTGTAAACGTCGCCGCCGCCACATCCACCCCCGCCACAAACCTCAGCAACGGCGCAACCTGAGTGCGGAGAAAATCAATATTGCGCTGACTCAGATACCGCCAAAATCCATCCGTCCAAGCTTGCTCAATCTGAGAATAAACCTGCTGCACGCTAAACGCATCGCGGGGAATTTGGTTAATTTGCTGCCGTAAATCCCTAATTGCCTGCTGACAATCTGCCGATTCCTGATTATTTAGATAAAGTTCCAGCAGCTTCAAGCGCGTGTTAAAAATCTTTACCGTAACAGGCAGATTTTGTGTCACCGTCTCCTCACTGGGGTCTTTATCAAACTCATTCTCCCAGAAGTCGATAATCAGAAACTCATCCTTATGCCCATTGGGAAGCCGATGAAAATAGCGGCAAGCGTCATTACTGCGCGTCCCCCGTCCAATCATCTGCTGCATTTTGATCAGAGAATGGACGGGCTTCACAAACACCAAATTGACCACCTCCGGCACGTCTATCCCGGTATCCAGCAAATCGACAGAAATAGCAATGCGCGGCATCTCTTCCTTCTTGAATCGATCGATCAAATCATCGGTGCGTTCCATCTGGGAAGTAATCACCTGCACCATGTCGGGATACTGAGGATACATCTCCTCAAACACGCTTGCCAACCGCAGGGCATGGTTTTGACTCACCGCAAATACAATCGTTTTACCCGGATACTGCCCCGATTCATCCTTGTGGCAAACCTCCATAATTTCTTCCCACTGCCTCCGCAGCGTATCCCGATTGCTGACAGTGCGCTCTAATTCCGTCCCCTCATAATCAATTTCATCGGGATCTAACCCTTGCTGAATCAAAGTATTGCGGTCTTCTTCAGAAAGATTTGCCCCGCGTATCCCCTCCCGTTGAAAGCGAGTCTGTGCTTGACGAAGGCTGTAATCTACGAGATAGCCTTCATTCACCGCATCTCGATAAGGATAATTAAAAGTCGGAATACCATCACAGCGAAAAAGCTGGAACGTATTGCGCTCAATAAAAGCCGCTGGCGTTGCCGTTAGTCCAATAATCCGCCCATCGAAATATTCCACCACCTCGCGGAACTGGTTGTAAATCGATCGATGAGATTCATCAAAAATCACCACGTCAAAGAAGCCAGGAGAGAACTTTTTGTAACACTTAACCAGCGTTTGCAGCGTTCCCACATACAGCCGCTTGCTGTAATCAATGTTGTAGGTACGGATTCTATCTCTTGGCTCGTTCGGCAAATAAACCTTAAAATTCTCATCTAGGGCCTGCTTCACCAACGCATCTCGATCCGCTACAAATAGCACCGTCCGCGCTTAATTCGCTCTCAGAAACAACTCAATCAGCGCCATAATCGTGCGCGTTTTCCCCGTTCCCGTCGCCATCACCACCAGCGCCCGCCGGTGTCCATCGTCAAAGCGTTCGCTAACCCGTTGAATTGCCAACTGCTGATAGGTTCGGTTGGCAATGGCAAGATTCACGCTCAACTGTTGTAAGGGGATTTTGTTCTGACGGATGTAGAGCAAATTCTGCAAGTCTCTGGGCGAGAAGAAACCCGCCACTTGGCGCTTATGTTCGTTCCCGACATCCCAGAAAAATGTCTTGTCCCCATTACTCATAAAAGCAAGGGGGCGAAAACTCTGGCGTTTCTCAATCTCTGTAACGTAATGCCTCACCTGCTGTTCTGC
>NZ_JAUBQR010000120.1:0-20167 GCF_036701385.1 Microcoleus sp. Pol12B4
TTGAGATGCTGTTGCAGGGTTTGCCCGATCGCCTTGGTGTCGTCTGTCGAGCGATCGTCTACAATTAAAACTTCTAAGTTGTCCACAGACAGCGGTGTACTCTCCCTCATGGCGATCGCGCAATCCCGAATATTCTCTGCTTCGTTGTATGCTGGTACGATTACCGAAACTTTAGGAAACTACGCGCCCGGTTCCGGTGAGGGCCTGGCGGAAATTCTGTCGGATCGAGGCGCATTTTAGACCGATCGGCGCAAGTTCTTAGTGTAAGCTCTACTTACAATGAGAGAAAAAATTAGCAGGGTTAACAATATCAAAGCGAACTGACCTCAAAACTTCAGTACACGATTTGTCTCCCTAAATATTAAAAAATATTAAAACAAAAAGCTAGTCGATCGCCCGAAAAGTTATTTTGACCACCTCTTTTGCTATAATTTGTGAGCATCTTTCGGCTCGCCCGCAGCAAGGGGCAAGACCCCTCACCCAGACAGCGACCGAAAAGCCGAGGATAGATATCAGTTTTCAGAGGATATTGCAATGGGCGAATTTTTTACAGTCGATGTGTTTGCGAACACGATAGCGGTACTCGGCGCTTTGGGTTTTTTCTTTTTAGGATATCAAGCTTTGCAGATGTTGAAAAGATAAAATATGTCAGAACTGAGATGTTGCACCATTGTCAAGAACGGGCAAGATGCCCGTTCCACAAAGAATGATTTTTCTTGTGGAACAGGCATCTTGCCTGTTCCTAAACAAGTAATTGAGAATGGTGCAATATCTAAGTCAGAAGTCAGAAGTCAGAAGTCAGAAGGAAAGAAGTCAGAAGGAAAGAAGTCAGAGGGAAGAAGTCCGATGGCAGTCGGAATAAGGAAAGAAAGAAGAAGGAAAGAAACAACTATTCCGAATACCCAATGCCCTGTTTTGCCCAGGCCCAATGCCCTGTTTTGGCCAGGCCCAGGCACACCTAATTTACCTGAAAAAGGCTATACAACTGACCCAACAGTGCAACTGTTTCTTGCGAAAATCAACCAAAAAAAGGCTGCGTTATTATCATGGTGAGCCAACTTTTAGATGGACGCTATCAAGTCATTGAAGTCATAGAAACAGGAGAATTTGGACAAACATATCTTGCCAAAGATATTCGCCGTCCGGGAGAACCGCAGTGCTTTGTCAAGCACCTGCGTCCCGGTACCACCGAACCGAAATTAATTAATACTACGCGCCGTCTTTTTCAAAAAGAAGCAGAAGTTCTAGAAAAGCTGGGTCAACACGACCAAATTCCTCAGCTATTCGCTTATTTTGAAGAAAATGAAGAATTTTTCTTAGTTGAATCTTTTGTTGCCGGTCACTCGCTATCAACTGAGATTGTACCGGGCAAACCCCTAAGCGAAGAAAAAATGATTGCTTTGCTGAAGGAACTGTTAGAAATTTTAGTGTTTGTACACGGACAGGGAGTAATTCACCGAGATATTAAACCGGCAAATTTAATCCGCCGCTATTCTGATAACAAGTTAGTTTTAATCGACTTTGGCTCGGTGAAAGAAATTCACATCGCTCAAAGACAAGCGCCGGTAACTGTGCGGATTGGCACTCTGGAATATATGCCGATCGAACAATTTCAATATAACCCGCAACTCAACAGCGATATCTACGCTTTGGGAATGATTGGCATCCAAGCAATGACGGGTTTGCCGGCTTACGATTTGCCGAAACTGCGGGATTTGAAAAATTCCAATAAAGGTGAAATTGTTTGGCGGCATTTAGCCACGTGTTCCCAAGCGCTGGCCGATGTTTTGGACAATATGGTGCGCTACGATTTTCGGGAGAGATACCAGTCGGCGGCGGAAGCTTTAGCAGATTTGAGGAAAATTGGCGATCGCTCGCGGGCGCGGATTCCCAAGCTAACAATATATCGCGAAGAAGTCGATCGGCGCAGCAGCAGCCGGGGCGATATTACAGTCGTCGGTCGTAGAATATTAGATGAACTGCGCGTCAGTTTGGAATTACTGCCAGAAGAAGCAGAGGCGATTGAAGATGAGGTATTGAACCCTTACCGCAAATACAGGCAAAAAGGCGAACGCTACGAACAATCACTGCAAGAAGCAATGCAGCAAGAATATCCCTTTTCTCTGGAAACTCGCGACGAGTTAAAACGCTTGCAGCAAGTTTTAGGGCTTACCGACGAAGATGCCGCGAAAATCGAAGAATTAGTCATTCCTAAATCTTTATTTGCTAAATTGTACAAGGCGATATCTACAGTTTTGGAGGGACACCGCAACCCCAATCCGCCACCAGCAAGCAGCGCCCCTCAACTCGAACAGCAGGCAAGTCCGGCGGTATCCTCGCAGGTAAATCTGAACGGAAAAACCGATTTCTTGATCGCCAGCCCAGCAGCACTTGTCCCCAAAGAAACTCGCAAATTCAATCCTTATCTTGCCGGGGCAACAATTGCGGCTATCTTAGCTGCGATCGGCGGAATTTACGGATATCTCAAGTGGCAAGAAGGGCAGCGGCGAGTCCAGAAAGAATCCCAAGAGCTCAATCAAATTGCCGCTCTTTATAAAGCCAGCAATTATGAAGACTGCATCAGCCAAATACCAACAATTGCCAACACTTCCAGCAGCTATTCGTCCGCTCAGGAGTTACAAGAACAGTGCCAAGCAGGTCTGCGGTGGAAGAACGCCAAAGTCAAAAATTTCGCTCAGCATTCAGATGCCGTTGGGTCTGTTGCTTTCAGTCCAGACGGCTTAATGTTAGCCAGCGGTTCTAAAGACAAAACCATCCAAATTTGGGATTTAGCTACAGGCAAGTCGATCCGCACTTTTCCAGGAGATTCCTCCACTATTTGGTCGGTTGCTTTTGACTCAAACGGTACGAAACTGGCGACTGGAACCGGTTTTTGGCGAGTCATGCTGTGGGATTTGAAAACAGGGCAAGTGATTCGCAGTCTCGACCACACTGCTTCTGTTTGGTCTGTCGCTCTCAGCCCCGACGGACAGCTTGTCGCTAGCGGTAGCGGAGACAACACCACAAAGATTTCGGATGCAGCAACTGGTCGTTTGATTCAGAGTTTTCCAGACCATACAGATTTTGTTTATTCTGTTGCTTTCACTCCAGATGGAAAAAGTTTGGTTAGCGCTTCTAAGGATAAAAAAATTACAATTGTTGATGTAGCAACAGGGGCGTTGCTCAAAACTATTGAGGGACACGGCGAGCCCGTGAGGTCGATTGCTGTTAGCCCAGACGGCAAAACAATTGTTAGCGGTTCCTACGATGAAACTATTAAAATCTGGAATATCGCAACAGGAGATTTAATTCGCTCTATCAACGGACATTCTGACGATATTGTCTCGGTTGCTATCAGCCCGGACGGCAAGTTTATTGCGAGCGGGAGCAAGGATAAAACTATTAAAATTTGGGATTTTGATACCGGAGAATTGCTGAACACTTTGACGGGACATTCCGATGAGGTTTATGTGGTGACTTTTAGTCCCGATGGCAAAACTATTGCTAGCGGTTCTAAAGACAATACTATTAAGTTGTGGTTGAGGTAATCAGAAGGAAGAAGGAAGAAAGAAGAAGGAAGAAGGAAAAATAGTCCTTGAGGCACAGACTATACTTGTAGGGTGGGCAGTGCACACCTTACTACTACAGATAGTGTAACAATTGAAAAGTTGTGTCTACGACTGAAGAAATCAGTCAACAGTCAACAGTCAACAGTCAACAGTATCCATTAGTCATTGGTCATTTAATTGGTATAATTCAGCTCGTTTTTTAAGCTTGGGGGAAAGTGCCAATAAGGCGTTTCTAATTCGTCCTCAGTTGGATAATTTTCAGTTGAGTTCTCTCGGATTTGAAAAAAGTAGTAGAGGTTAGCCACAGTTAAATCGGATATTTCTTGCCAATTCGAGGCAGCTAAAGCTTGATAGCCAGTAGCGATCGCCTGCTGGCTGATATAAACTTCGTATCCCCGGCGGATTTCCGGCGACACAGCGAAGGTTAGCTGGTCGCGCAAAGAGAGAAAGTGAGACTTTTTCTTTAAAGTTTCATAAAGGGAAGCTTCCGCAGCTAATACCGCGAATGTAGTGTACACGCTGCTTTTTAAACTATCGCCGGTGAGTTTATCTAAACTAGCTAACTGGTGCTGCTCTTTTGGAGACAAAGTTTGCATCCAATCAACCTCATTTTGCCAAAATTCTATTACACTTAAATCCTGACCGAGAATCCTAGTAACTTCAGGAAATAAAAAATCTAGTTCTGGTTTGGATTGACATCCTTTAACAACAGTTAGAAGATTTTGACAAATTTTTGATTGGAGTTCCAGCAGGTGATCGCTCACCATATCGTAGGCACGCTGCAAGTGAAACGTAACGCCGATCGCCTGCTCGATCGCCCAAACACATTCCATTTGCCTGAGTTGTCCAGCAGAACACAGCCCCTCCAACAAACTAGAATTATCATAAATTTTTAAAGCCTCAAATAGCATATCCCGCCCGCTATTAATTTCGGAATTCCGAAGTTTAAGATCGGGCACTGTCAGGGCTGACTGACAACGTTTGATAGCTTTAGAAAAAATCTCATAACCGTTAACCAGTTTCTGGCGGTGCATTTCAAAACTAGAGTCGTGAGCCACCTTAAAAATCTGCTGGATCACCTCTACTCCCCTATCTTTGAGGATGTGTCTGAGATCGATAAATCCGTCTTTAATTTTTAGCTTCTGGTGCTTGGCCTCTTCTCGGATTTTTAATACTTGGTTGAGGTTTACTGCTGACAAAACTGTGCTCGATACAGCGCCCATACCAATGACAGCAGCAGTCGCTTGCATCACTGCCAAATTAATTTTCAGACAGTTAAGCATTCTGTATATTTTTTGAAACCCCTGATGAGTTTGAGCCACCTGCAACGGCGCCAGTGTCACGTACACGGGAGCTACCAGCGGCTGTATGGGGCCACCTCCGGCTAACTGTGCGAGCAATCCTATAACTCCGCGCGAGGATAGAGTTTCACTTCTTGATTGATAAAAAATTTTTGCGATCTCCACAAACTCCCCTGTCACCGGATCTCTAGCAGCAGGGAGCAATTTTCCTGTTTTGGCAGCAGGCTGTACAAGGTTGCCACTATTGAGTCGCGCCTGAGTTGCAGGGGTGAATATATAATCCATGTAGTGACTCAGTTTCCATTCAAAAAGGCAGATGTTGTGTATTGTATGCTGTTTAGGGAAACGAGAGATGAAAGGAAATGAATGAGTATCTCAAGGCATTCCAGGCTATTACCCTGTTTAGCGATCGATTGTTGGCAGACGAATATCAATCCGTGGAGATTAAACAGTCAGCTACCCAACTCAGTTTAGATGTGGAACCTTGTATTGACGAAATTAAGCAATCTGCCATCAGACTCAAGGGGCTACTTCAGGTATGTTTCAAAGATGTATCTCAGGCTGAGGATGTCTGGAATAGTAAGCCGAGAATTGCTGGAGCATCTGCTGTTGATGTCTGGGAGCAAATGGGCGAACTAAGCGGATGCGATATGAGAATTCGCAGTTTAGGAAAACAAGGCAAATATGATGCTGTTGCTAAAGTTCGCAAATCTTGGAGCGACAAGACGACCAAGTTAAAAAATCAGTGGTTTTTGTGGGATAAAAGCCCTCAAGTATTTCAAAGAGATACTATTGGTTTTTTTGAAAAAGATAATTTGCACAAAGAGTTGCGGAATGAGGTTGATTCCCAGATCGAGCGAGTGAGTTTAATTATGGAGCATGAACTAAGTTTAATTTTTAAAGAATTACAGTCTATTGATATAGAAAAAATAGAAGTTTGTATTGAATGCTTCGACCTAAACACTCAGTCGAAATTTAGAGAGCGTCTCCAATCAATAGGCGGGGAGATTCTATCGAAGTTTACGGAGCCACTGAAATATTTGCCGGATTCTTATATGAAGAGTTTTAGAGAAATACTGAAAGATACTGTCGATACTTTGGTTCATAAAAGCAAGATGGAAATCAGTTTGGTCGATTTTGAAGAGTCTTGTAAAGTGCTTGGCTCAATCATGGATAAGTTGATTTTAGAGATTTTTGAAGAGCGTGTGAAACTGGCTATTGAAACAGTAGAAAAAGCGATGAAGTTCTACAATAATCTTTTAGAGAAGCAGGCGCGTTATCAGCAAGAGACAGCCCAACAGCGAGCTGCGGAAAAAGATTGGATCGAATGCCAGCGGCAGCAACTCAGGGAAGTCCAACAGTATATTGATGCAGTCATTAGTCATTAGTCATTAGTTATTGGTCACTGGTTATTAGTTATTGGTTATTTGTTATTAGAACTAACAACTAACAATTAACAAATAACCACTGACCACTAAAAATAGTCAATAGTCAACAGTCAACAGTCAACTGATTATTGATATTGACCGCTGAGTTCGTAAACGATCGCGCCCAAAGACGCTAAGCTAGCTAAAATTAGCATTCCCGCAGGCATGAATTTTTGAGTTTTAACAAGGCGCACAATAAAGACTATTACTAAAACAGCGGAGATGGCTGCTGCTAATGTTAAACCCCAACTTTGTCCCATAAGCTGGGCGGTGCCGGCAAAAATTAGCAGCGAACCGCTAATCAAGCCCGAAATCAGCGAGGCTTGGCTTTTGGCCTTGATATAACCCATGATGCCGCCAACCAGTGTTAAAATGCCGTAGCCGATCGCCGCTGCTGTACCTAAATTCATTTTTAATCCTCCCGATTTCACTCTTTGCATCTAAATTTATACAGCGCAGCCTGCAATTAGTGTCACGAATTGTTAGAAAATTTATTAAAGCCAGTCAGGATATGTAACTGTTATACAATTGCCATTATGTCAGCCCTAACTTCTGCTGCGATCGCCCAAATCCGTTACCTCCAGCGCCAAGCAGCCTCCCTGCTGCTGTATCAATCGGTTTTCAAAAGCCCCGCAGGTCAAGCTTTTCTCGATTTGCTGCAAGCCCTTCACCACAGCGAAGTCAGCGGTTTAGAATGTCAGGTAGCCTACGGGAACTGGTTCAAACTTCAGGCTGCTAAAAATCTGAGCTGGAAAGATTCTCTGATTTCCGAAATTCTCAAAGACGAAAACCCCTTTTCACGACGAGCACAGCAAACAGATTTTGCAAGTTTGCCCCCCGCTTTGGTGGAGGCCGCCCGACATGATTTACAAGTGCTGCAAAATATTTACGAATGCAGCAGCGAACAGTTGAGCAAGTGGGTGCGGGTAGCGGGTCAACTTGACGCAGTGCCTCCGATTTGGCATTCAGAAACTGTAGCAGAACAGGGAGATTTGCCGCTGCACGGAAAACTGGAAAAATGGTCGAGCGCGGCGGAATCTTTGGCAGTTTATTACCGACAGTTTGGCACGGGTTTGTTTGCTGAATATCGCGCTTTTGCGTGGCGGAGAGGGCAGTTTGCGAGTATTTCGCATCCAGATCGCATAACTTTAAAAGAGTTGGTTTGCTGTGATTGGCAGCGGGATGCTCTGGTGAAAAATACGGAGTTTTTGCTGGCAGGTTATCCGGCTTTGCACGTCTTGCTGTACGGGAGCCGCGGTTCGGGTAAGTCTTCTTTGGTGAAGTCGCTATTAAATGAGTTTGGATCTCGCAATCTGCGCTTGATTGAAGTATCTAAATCAGATTTGCAAGATTTACCGCTAATTGTCGAGCAGTTGCGGGGAGTTCCTCAAAAGTTTATTATTTTTGTAGACGACCTTTCCTTTGAAGAAGATGATGATGCTTTTAAAGCTCTAAAAGTTGTTTTGGAAGGAAATGTCACAGCTCGCTCTCAAAATGTGGTAGTTTACGCAACATCTAACCGCAGGCATTTAATTCGAGAGTTTTTTGACGACCGGCCTCGCCCCCGCGATGGAGACGAAGTTCACGCTTGGGATACGGTGCAGGAAAAACTTTCCTTTAGCGATCGATTTGGCTTAACTTTAACTTTTGAACCGGCAGATCAAAACACTTATTTAACAATTGTCCGACATCTGGCAGAACTTGCTGGCATCAAACTCGCTGCTGAGGATTTGGATAACCGTGCTAAAGAATGGGCAACTCGTCGCAATGGGCGATCGGGGAGGACTGCACGGCAGTTTGTTGATTTCCTGAAAGCAGATTTAGCCCTTTTTGACAAATAGATAGTCTGCGATCTAGGGCGGGTTTTAGCCGATATATGGGAAGGCAATTCAGGATAGGAATTAACCCGCCCTTACAGCACACAAGGGCGAAGTAAAAATCTTAATTTTTTCATAATTTTATTGATAACAACTAACTAACAAGATTTGATATAATTGTCGAAATCTCCCAAGAAACTTCCCGAGCCAGAGCACATCCTGACTCCATGAATCGACTACTAAATAATGAGGAAAATATCATGGGTTTATTTGATAAAGTATCGCAGACTCGTCAAGAAACGGACGTAACGTTAGGGCCTGCGGAAGCATTTGCGGCGATCGCGCTAATTGCCGTAGCAGCCGACGGTTACATCAATGACAGCGAAAGTAAAGCGATTAGCATGACGCTATCTCGGATGCAACTGTTCCGCAGTTATCCCGATGACGTGATGAGAAAAATGCTCGATCGCCTGCTGATGATTCTGCAACGGCAAGGAGTTGAGGTACTGTTTAATGCGGCTTTAGCAACGCTTCCCGACGAACTTAAAGAAACTGTTTTTGCTGTGACAACTGATATCGCTTTAGCCGATGGCGAGGTTTCAGAAGAAGAAGAACAACTTTTGAACGATCTTTACAGTGCCTTGGGGCTTTCCGAAGATATTGCCCTCAAGATTATAGACGTGATGTTGATTAAGAACAAAGGTTAAGAAAGACGGGGAAGGAGTGAGGAGGGCGAATTTTACAATATAAAAAATTAGCGCCTACTTACTTAGGTGATAACTTCTCCCAAAGTGCGGGTTTACCGATATGATGGTTGGTAAAATTGCGATCGAATTTGCGATCGCCCGTTACTACCTCAAATGCCTTTCACTTACACCCGCACTGTTCACTTTCAAGATACCGATGCTGCTGGAGTCGTTTACTTTGCTAACGTTTTGGCGATGTGCCACGAAGCTTACGAGGCATCTCTAGCAGCATCGGGAATCAATCTCAAAGCATTTTTCAGCAATCCCGAGGTTGCCTTTCCCATAATTCATGCTAGTGTAGATTTTTATCGCCCAATGTTTGCGGGCGATCGGCTGACGATTCAATTGACCCCCAAACAAGTTGCTGGCGATGAATTTGAAATTGTCTATCAAGTATTTTCTGGGGAAGTTGCAGGAAGAAGCGCAGCAAAAGCTCTTACTAAGCACGTCTGCATCAATGCAGTTAGCCGAACTCGAAAACAGCTATCTGAAGACTTGATGCAGTGGATGAGGAAATTTGAGATTGAGATTTCCGGTTAGTTCTATCTTTAAATAATAGCAGGGTATGACAGTCAAATTTTTGTTTAGTTGATATTATTCCTGACTTTTTGATATTATGTCAAATCGCAATTATGCCATTGTGGGCACGGGAGCTTTGGGCGGATTCTACGGTGCTAGACTGCAACAAGCAGGTTTAGAAGTCAATTTTTTGCTACGCAGTGATTACGATCAGGTCAAAAAACACGGTTTGATTGTCGATTCTCCCGAAGGCGACTTCACCCTACCCCACGTCCGCGCCTACCACGACGCGCACAAAATGCCTCAGTGCGACGTAGTAATTGTAGCGCTGAAAACCACTCAAAATCACTTGCTGCCAAAAATATTGCCTCCTTTATTAAAGGATAACGGCGCGGTTTTAGTATTGCAAAACGGATTGAATGCCGAACCGGAAGTAGCTAAAATTGTCGGTGCAGACCGAGTGCTTGGCGGGCTATGTTTTCTCTGTTCTTATAAAGTTGGACCCGGTCATATTTGCCACCTAGATTACGGCACTATCACACTCGGAGAATATGCACAGGACTACAAAGCAATCGGTATTACTGATAGATTGCACAAAATTGCTGCGGACTTTAAACGTGCTCATATTCCTATTAAAATGAGCGAAGATTTGCTATTATCAAGGTGGAAAAAGCTAGTTTGGAATATTCCTTATAACGGGCTGTCTGTAGTGTTGGATGCGAGAACAGATGAACTGATGGCTAATCCCGATACTCTGATTTTAGTCAAGGAAATGATGGGGGAAGTGGTAGCGGGAGCAAAAAGTTGCGATCGCATTATTCCCGATGACTTTATCCCACAGATGCTCGAATACACTCAGAAAATGAAGCCTTACCGCACGAGCATGAAAATCGATTATGATGAATCCCGGCCCCTAGAAGTTGAGGCGATTTTTGGTAATCCGATACGGGTGGCGCAGCAAGCAGGTATTAAGTTGCCCCAAATAGAGGTGCTTTACCGAATGTTGAAGTTTGTGGATGTTCAAAGACAAGAAGCGGAGAGGACGAGAAGGCTGTTAGGTTTGTCGTAATTAGTCAGTTGGCTGTTGACTGTTGACTGTTGACTGTTGTCAGGAGTCGGAAATAAGCATGAGAAATTCTGCCTTCTGCATTGATTGCGATCGCCTAATAATTATTGATATTTTATCGCAATTTCTTGCAATTGTTCTCGATTAACTTTGCCTTGAGAATTGCGCGGCAATTGTTCGACGATTACCCAATATTTCGGTCGCTTAAACTTGCTCAACTTATCTTCTATTGCCGCTTGCAGATTTTTGACAGTAACTTCGGAATTAGCGGGAACGTAGATAGCCGTAACGACTTGACCCCAATCTTTGTCTGGCAAGCCAATTACAGCAATATCCGCCACTAAATTAGTCGATCGCACAACGGCTTCAACTTCCGCCGGAAATACATTTTCTCCGCCTGTGATAATTTTGTCGCTGCTGCGTCCGACGATATTTAAGTAGTTATTTTTATCAAAAAATCCCAAATCGTCTAATTGGAAGTATTGGCGATCGCCAAATTGTTCAGGATAATAACCCAACGCCAAAGATTTAGCATTTATCGCAATATTGCCGATTTTATTATAACATAAAATCTCGCCTCTTGCGCTGCGAATCGTTATTTTAGCATGGGGTAAAGTTTGACCGGAACTGTTATTGCCAGCGAGAAAATCTTCGGGTTTTAGTGTAGCAATTTGCGAGGCGGTTTCTGTCATGCCGTAACTTGGCGCTAATTTAATTTGATAGTTTCTAGCTGTTTCTAAAAGTTCCGTCCAAGCGGGAGCACCGCCCAAAAGTACGGCACGAAACCGTCGAAGCCAACTAGCTGTATCTGGGTTTTGCAGCAGCCGTTGCAGTTGAGTGGGAACTAAAGAAATGAAAAATTCTTCGGGTTCTATATCGCATTTTTCGCCTGCTTCCAGTGCTTTGAAAGACCCAATTGCCAGTTGGCCCGCAGTCGTAAACGATCGCATGAATTGCATTAAACCGCTGACGTGGTATAAGGGCAAAACGCAGAAAGAGTTGATTTTTTCAACTTGAAAATATTGTTGAAAACCTTGTACTGATGCGGTTAGTGTTTCCCAAGTGTGGATGGCAAAACGGATTTTTCCTGAAGAACCGCCGGTGGGAATCATAATCGTATCAAAACCGCTTTTAGTCGGCGAATGGAATTCGTGGCTATACAAACGAAGTTCGCCTTCGCGGACTGGGATATGGGGAGTGGTGGGAAGCGGGCATTGTCCCCAAATTAAGTCTGGTTGGACTAAATCAAAGACTTGTTGCCATTCTTGTTTTACCCAGTTGGGATTGCAGAGAAAAATCGGGCATTTGGCGGCGCGGGCGGCGGTGAAACTGGCAAGAAATTGCACGGGCTCTGGTTCTGCGATGCAAATTTTTGGGGGTGTTTTTTGTGCGGGATTCTGGGTGATTTCTTGAAATAGCCGATCGACAATTTGGGCAAATTCGCGACTGTCACAACCGATCAGCCAATTATCAGGCAAGCCACACGCGAGTTCCCGAATATTTACTGTTAGATTTGTTGCCATAGATGCTTTCACCAAGTTTCTCGATTCAAAACAATTACCTAACCCGCTTGATTTACTCGTGGAAGAAATCTAAAATCTAAAATCTAAAATCTAAAATCGAATGATTGTCATCGAACCAGGCATCGGTGCCGAAGCCCAGTGCTCTCTTATTTAAAGACAATTGTGTTGCTAAATTTAATGCTGCTTGTCGGCCGATTTCGGTTTCAAATACTGATGAGAAAACAGCGTCTATACTGTGAGTTTGACAAAATTTTTGCAATTGGGATGGGGAACCAGCAATCGCAGGTTTAATGACGAAAATTCCCCGCCAGCCTTGGCTGTAGCACTCTTGGATGCGATCGAGGTTGGCTGCAGATTCATCAAGGGCGATCGCAGTTGCATAAATAGCATTCAATTCTACCATTTCCTGAAACTGTGTTACGGGCAGCGGCTGTTCCAAAAATTCAATGTCTGCGGAAAAGTCGGGAGTTGCTTTTACATTGTCGCAAGCTTCCAGCCATGTTTTAGCCTGCGAGTAATTGAGTCCCCCATTGGCATCTAACCGCAAAAATGCTTTTTCGCGATCGCACAAATTGTGCATTGCTTCGATTAGCTGCTGAAAAATCTTTAATTCTTGTTCAATTGCAGCAACACCAATTTTCCATTTAAACGTCCGATATCCCTCTAACCAAAGCACTTGCAAAGCCGACAAAGCTGTTTCTCCTGCTGGCAATAAACCGCTGAACCGATTTTTTTCTTCCTCATTCCCCGCCTCTCTCCATTGGTGACTGCTTAAGACTGAACCCGCAATCAATGTCGATTTTAGGCGAAGTCTAGATCCCCCTAAATCCCCCTTAATAAGGGGGACTTTGAGAATATTTCTTGTCCCCCCCTTATTAAGGGGGGTTAGGGGGGATCTAGAGTTTGATAGTGCTGACTCAAAGCCAAATTGACAAGCCGGCAATTCAGCGGAAATAGCAAAAATCATCTCTGATGAAATATTACCTGGCAACTGGTGACAAAAATCTAAAGCTTGCTCAAAACTTTCAGAACCAAACCAACTCAAAGGGGCAATTTCTCCCCAACCAATTCGACCATTCTCGCCAACAAGCCGCAGGATAATTCCTTCGCGAATATCCCAAATTCCGTGACTTGTTTGCAGTGGACGCTTAAAATTTTGCTGATAAGTGCGAAAGTCGAATTGATAAAGCATTAGTTTTTTCATTAATCATAAAATTGTCTCACAACTGCGACAAAATTATCAATATTTTCAAAATGGATATTGTGACCAGCTTTTGGTACAATTTCCAGACGGGCGGTCGGACACAAGCTGGCAATTTCGGTATTTATACTTATAAATTTATCATCATAAGCTCCCGCTAGCAAGAGGATGGGAATTTGATTTTGTGCGAGTTTTTCCCAGAGAGAGGGCTGGTTGCCGGTTCCCATGTTGCGGAGGGATTTGGCTAATTCTAAGGGATTGTTTGCTAAGCGGGTTTCTATGAGTTTGTCGAAGTTGGGAGAGTTTTTTAAAGATTTGAATAAAGGGTGATCGTACCAGTTTAATAAAAAATCTTTAATGTTGCTATTTTCCAGCTTTTGTGCTAGCTGTAAATCGGCTTGCAGGCGGTGCGATCGCTCTTTTTCTGTTTTCAATCCCGGAGAAGCTGACTCTAACACTACTTTCTCGAATCTTTCTGGAAAGTGTAATGTCATGTAAAGTGCCAATCGCCCACCCATTGAATAGCCCAACAACAAACATTTGTCTATTTGTAAATCATCTAATAACTCCATCAATACTTTGGCTGTATTGGGCATATTGTAGCAACTTTCGTCGCCGATTACTCTGGTTTCTCCATGACCGGGAAGGTCAACTGCTAAGCAGCAATAACTGTTAGAAAGTAAGGGAATGACGCTGCTAAAGTCTTGACTGCTGCCTGTGAATCCATGCAAAAATAAAAGTGTCTGCTGATTCTTGTTGCCAGTTAAGGAATAGTGAAAGTTATAATTATTAAATTTGTCCATATACAATTATACGATTCAATATGAGGTACGGATTGCTAAATTAAACAAGATTTTGAGAAGTCACCCAAAACTCCACCAACTCTCTCAACTTAGCAAACCATACCTCCATTTTACCGGAATTCTCGATCGCCCGATCTACAAACCAAACCCCAACGCCAGCAGCAATCCGCTCGAAAAATGCAGCGTAACTGCGATAAACTTAGAGTTGCTGACCTTTGCCGGTTGGTCGTGATAGTTTGTGACATGGCGGCAAAGGTCGATCGCAAAAGGCAAACTCCCAAAAATTAACAACGTCCAAATTGGGAACATTCCCAAAGCCACAAATAGCACAGTCACAGCATAAATGCTGCCGCACAACCACTGCAACAACTGGGCACCTTTCTTTGTACCGAGTCGCACAATTGGCGATTTTTTACCCGCCGCCAAATCATCCGCAATTTGATGAAAGTGGGAACAAAATAAGATGATACTCGTAGTAATTCCCACGATTACCGAAGCCGCCAAATTAGTGGCAGACCAAGTTTGAGTCTGACTATAATAAGCAGCGGCGAAGGCTAGCGGCCCAAAGGTGAAAAAGCAGATTATTTCCCCCAAACCCTGATAGCCAAGACGAAACGGAGGCCCTTGATAAGTGTAGCCCAGAGCACAGCACAAAACTACTAGCAAAATTACTGTTGGGTCTTTTTGCCACCAGCTTATGGCGCAGATTCCCGAAACTCCAACTGCTAAAAACAGATTGGCTAGCCCGAAAATTAAAGCTTTATTTCCGGTTAAGTTAACTAGAGAATGTGCCTTGTTTTTATCGATTCCTGTTTCGGAGTCAAATACATCATTGCTGAGATTCAGCCATGCTATAATCAAAATGGCTGACATTAAAAATGTCGAAAAAATTAACGAATTAATCGTTTGAGTTTCGGCAAAAGCAATTGCAGTTCCTACTGAAATAGGAATCACCGCAACGCTGTACATGGGCGGCTTGATTGCCGCCAGCCACAATTTACTATTTGAACGTTCAATTAACTTTGTTGTCATCACACAAACTTGATTCAATTGATAGCAGCGTAGTAATTTTACAATTTTATTGGTGAAGAAACTCTACTCTGTATCTGGTTGAGTGCGCGGGGGGCATCCGTTGAGAGGCTTTGCGGGCGCAGGCGCGTCCGGTAATGCCCGTCTGCAAACCTCTGCAAGGTTGATCGCATGAGACTCGAGATTGAGTCGCTCAATCTTAAAGTTTTATGTCTAAATGTTTCGATTGATCGCGCGTTGGCGAAGTCCTCGAAGAAGATCGTCTGTTTTTTGCCCCCCGCTGAGCCCAAACTTTCCGGGAAACTCGAAAGGTCATGTTTTGCGATCGCCCTCCCGTGCTTAGATCGAAATAGGGGTTCTAGCGGGACAAAACCGCACTCTTTCTGACAAATCTGCTATTCTCGCTTTCATGACAGTAATACCGCACCGCGCTAATCTTTTACAAGACCGCAATCAACTGCATCAGTTTCTGTTAGATTGCCAGCAGTCTTTAACCGAAAAAGATCAAACCAAGATAGTTAGTATTTCTCAGGAGATTGCCCCCGTCGATCCGCTAGTTGTACTTCAAGAGATTTCCGAACCTTGCCAGCGGCACTTTTACTTTGAAAAAAGAGACCCGATTTCAGGCAATAGTTTTGCGATCGCCGCCCTAGATTCGGCAATCCATCTAACAGTAGCCGGAAGCGATCGATTTGCCCTTGCTCAAAATTTTATTCAATCTTGTCTTGCCAAAACAATTACCATCGGTACAGAACGCTTGCCATTCAGCGGGCCGCACTTTTTTTGTAGCTTTGCTTTTTTTGATGAGAATGTCGCCACCAATTCTTACTTCCCCCCTGGTACCGTATTTTTACCAAAATGGCAGATTACTCGCCTGAAAGATAGCTGCACACTTGTTGCCAATGCAATCATAAACCGAGATATAAATGTTAAAATTATCACTGATAATATTTGGCAAAGTTTTGATAAAATTTCGTCTTCACCTTACAAAAAAATTAATTCGATTAGAAACAGCTCGATATTTTTCAAACAAATTCCTGTGAATGATGCCACTCAATTTAAAAAATCCGTCAAGTCAGCTTTAGACTTGATCCACTCTCAATATTTTAGTAAGATTGTTTTATCCCAAGCAATAAATGTCATTTCCAAAACCCCTTTTAGTTTAATAGATTCATTAAATAACTTGCGCCTTACTTATCCCGGTTGCTACGTATTTTCCACCAGTAACGGCAAAGGTCAAAATTTTATCGGGGCCAGTCCAGAACGCTTAATCAGCATTCACAAAAATGAGTTAGTAACAGATGCCTTAGCAGGTTCGGCACCCAGGGGAAAAAATGAAGCGGAAGATGCGAATTTAGGCAAAGGTTTACTCAACAGCGAAAAGGATATTCGAGAACATCGAGTTGTAATTGATTTTATAGTTGATCGCCTGTCGAGTCTCGGTATCAATCCCGACTTTTCTCCACTACCGAGACTGCTGCAACTGTCAAACATTCAGCATTTGTGGACACCCATAAGGGCTAGAATTCCCCGTGATATTCATTTATTAAAGATTTTAGCTCAACTGCATCCAACCCCAGCGGTGGCGGGCGTACCGCGAGATATTGCGCTACAGCAAATTCGCGGCTGCGAAAGCTGCGATCGCTCTTTGTACGCAGCACCCCTCGGCTGGATCGATCGCACCGGCAACGGCGAATTTGCCGTCGGCATTCGATCGGCTTTAATCGATGGCGATCGGGCTATACTTTATGCTGGTGCCGGTATTGTGGCGGGTTCCGAACCTGAGAAAGAACTAGCAGAAATTCAGCTCAAATTGCAGGCACTTTTAAATGCTTTAGTTTAATTCAGCTAATTTGCAGAATCTAGAGTGGTCGGGCTAATTGATTGAGTCTGTGTTAATGTTTAATTTTCACTTCCTCAAAATGTTCTACTATGGGAAAAGGAGCGTAAAAATGGTGAAGCATTCTTTTCCACTCTTGATATTCAGCGGATTTCCTAAATCTAATTGTATGAGATTCTAAATTTTCCCACCTAACCAATAATAGATATTTTCCTTGAACTTCTGTGCAGCGATGAAGTTCGTGAGATAAATATCCATCTATAGACGCTATCAGACTGGAGGCTTCTCTAAAAGCTATCTCAAAATCACCCTCACAGCCAGATTTGACATTAATCACAACCGCCTCAAGAATCATAAAAATGTATCCTGACAATTATTTGGGTATAATATCGTAGCACAATACAGAGTTGAGCTACTCAGATTTAGCAATGCCAATAGATTTTCGCAACACAAATACCGTCTGGGCTTCCGTATTAGCAGAGACATTGCAACGACTGGGATTAACTACAGCCGTGATTTGTCCAGGTTCGCGATCGGCACCGCTAACAATAGCCTTTGCCCTGAACAAAAAAATAGAAACTATTCCCATACTCGACGAACGTTCAGCCAGCTTTTTTGCATTAGGAATTGCCAAAAAATCCTATTTGTCAACCGCACTAATTTGCACATCTGGAACCGCCGCAGCCAACTTTTATCCTGCAATAATAGAAGCGAGAGAAAGTCGAATTCCGCTGCTAATATTCACCGCCGATCGACCTCCAGAACTGCGGGACTGTCACGCCGGACAAGCGATCGACCAAGTTAAAATATACAGCAATTATCCGAACTGGCAAGCCGAATTAGCGATACCTTCTGCGTCCAGAGGAATGCTAGACTATCTGCGGCAGACGATCGTGTATGCTTGGGAGCGATCGCACTTTCCAACTCCCGGCCCCGTCCACCTCAACATCCCCTTTCGCGACCCACTTGTACCCGTTCCAGACATAGCTGTAGAAGCTTTAGAAACACAATTCAATCCCGAAGATTTTTTTGCAGGATTAGAATCCATTTTCGCAGGAGAAAGCTCTACCCCCCCCAGCCCCCCCTTGTTAAGGGGGGGAGAAGAAAGTACCATGCAACAATGGCAGCGAAGCAATAAAGGGATTATTATTGCCGGCGTTGCACAGCCCCAATTTGCCGAAAAATACTGTAGTGCGATCGCCCAAATTTCCAAATCCTTAAACTGGCCAGTTTTAGCAGAAGGATTATCCCCAGTCAGAAACTACGCCCAACTAAACCCCCATCTAATTTCCACCTACGATTTAATCCTGCGAAACCGCGAACTAGCAAATAAATTAACCCCAGAAATAGCCATTCAAATCGGAGACTTACCCACAAGCAAAGAACTGCGAAACTGGCTAGACAAAACCCAACCAAAACGCTACATAATCGACCCCAGCCACCACAACTTCGATCCGCTACACGGCAAAACAATTCACCTGCGAACCTCCCCTGAAAATCTCGCAACTATATTAACTCTTGTCCCCCCCCTTATTAAGGGGGGGCTAGGGGGGGATCGAGCCCCTGCTACCACTGCTATTTCCCCTCAAATCCCCCCCCTAAACAAGGACGAATCAACTCAAGTCCCCCCCCTTAGCAAGGAGGAATCAACTCAAGTCCCCCCCCTTAACAAGGGGGGGTTAGGGGGGGTCCTAACCTCTCCCTCAAACGAATACCTCCAACTTTGGCGCAACACCGAAATCCAAGTCAGACAAACAATAGACCAAAAAATATCAGCCATTAACAACATAATCGAGCCCAAAGTTTCCTGGCTGCTTTCCCAAATTTTGCCACCTGGAACACCGATATTTATTGCCAACAGTATGCCCGTCAGAGATGTCGAGTTTTTCTGGAAGCCAAACAACTTAGAAATAAAAACTTTTGTCAATCGCGGAGCTAACGGCATAGACGGCACATTATCAACAGCATTGGGAGTTGCTCACCGCAATCAAAGCAGCATCATGCTAACAGGCGATTTAACACTTTTGCACGATACGAACGGTTTTTTAATTAAAAATAAATTTTTCGGTCATTTGACAATCATATTAATTAATAACAACGGTGGCGGAATCTTTGAAATGTTGCCCGTTGCCCAATTTGACCCGCCCTTTGAAGAGTTTTTTGCGACGCCGCAGCAGATAAATTTTGCTCAGTTGTGTACAACTTATGGCGTGGAACACGAGGTAATTGAGGATTGGCAACAGTTCAAAGAAAAATTAAATTTGCTGCCAAATAGCGGGATGCGCGTCTTAGAATTGCAAACAGACAGGCGCGCCGATGCTAAATGGCGGCAAGATAATCTAAGTAAATTTGCCAAAGATTTGTAAATTTGTAGGTTGAGCAGGTTGAACGAAACCCAACCTACACTAATTTAAACTGCTGGTTGAGCTAGCAGCGGATCTAACTGTCCTTCTGCATCAAGTTTGTGAATGTCATCGCAGCCGCCTACGTGTTGGTTATTAATGAAAATTTGGGGTACGCTGCGGCGTCCGTTAGCCCGATCGGCCATTGCTTTTCTAGCAGCTTCGTCGCCATCAATTTTGTATTCCGTGAAATTTACGCCTTTCCACCACAGCAAAGTTTTGGCGCGGATGCAGTAGGGACAGGTTTGCCAAGTATAGATTTCCACATTGGCTTTGATGCGATCGGGCTTGCGGCCCAAGATGGGATTGAGAAAATCAAGCATTTTCAGTACGGGGGTAAGGGTGGAACTCATTTAGAAATCATACCAAGTGTATAAATTCCGTTGGTATGGGCGCATCTGCCAGAGGTGGGTTTTAAGCTGTCGGGCGATCGCCCTGTGACCCAAGTCACAACTTTACTCTACTCGGATCACTGGCTTTCACCCCTGACAATCACCTTCGCGGCCTCATTAATATCACCGATCTTTTGAGGAAACCAGAAGATGATAAATATATCGAATTCAACCGCACTGCCATGCACCCCGTACAACTCCTCCCCGGCGCTATCTCTGAAATCCTCGCTTCTGTAACCGATACAGGCGTTTTGACTCTGGCGGATCGCTACGGTTTGATGGCCGCCACCTTCGACGACTCTCTGAATGATGAAGACAGAGGCTGTGTCAACCGCTTGTTGCGGGCGGTGCTCAGAGGCCGAGTCCAAGTAGTCAACGAACTTTCAGCAGCATTCTAATCGGGATTTGAAGTTTTGTTCTGAAGGCAAGGTGAGTCAGCGGTAGATAAAAATAGTGGAAACTCAGGCAGGAGTGGAAACAGCGGTAATTTGAATTCGATTTAAAGTTTTCTCCTCTAACTCAACAACGGTTT
>NZ_JAUBQR010000121.1:0-20164 GCF_036701385.1 Microcoleus sp. Pol12B4
CAGCCAGTGCCGGAATCAAGTGTCAGCTTGACCGCTCCAATAGCAGTTCTTGGTGTTGGCTTTGTTGCCGCAGTTACGATCGGCTCCATCGCCTGGTATAACTCCAAGCGTCCCCCCGGTTGGGAATCCAAAGAACGCCCTGATTTTGTACCGAAAGTTGATAAAGACGATTTGATTGCTGATGTTTCTGACTCCAAAGGTAAATAAAACAAAGTTTCTTTAGAGGAATAAAAGCAGGACTTGTGCATTAATGAGAAAACTTGGTCATTGCCAGGCGGATCGCGGCAATTTCAATGGTTCACTTTTCCATTTATGGCGCAAGTCCTATAAATTTCCCATCCCCAATCTAAAATTTACAATATGGCTAAGGTGCGCCATCAGCCACCTAAATATATAGCAATTCTTGCAGGAGTCATAAATTTTTTACTTCACCCCAACCCTTCCCGAACTCGCGAGGAGGCAGTAAGAAATTTACAAATGATGCCAGGATTGCTATATATGACTAAGGAGAAAAAGTAGTTTGAGAGGATACATATAGGGTAAGGTGCGCCATCAGCACCTAGCCCTTTTTAGCGTCAGCAACTAGGTTACTAACTTTGGGCTTTTTGATTCTGAACCCAAGCTTCCCCAAGCAATTTTCCTTGATTGAAGTCTCAAAAATCGGAATGTGAAATACCTGTTTTCTGCTTTTTATATGGTTCCGATTTAACAAGCCAGATAGGTCTAGCCCTCAGCACCCTAGATCTACGGGGCTTCCGAAAAAATTAATTTTACACCATTAATATATAGTAAGGTGCGTCCAGCGCACCTAGAGATTCTCTGTTCAATGCAGAGATAGAATTTCTGCCTAAGTCTTGTGAATATTGTGTAGGGGCAATTATGAAAAAGCCCCTACAAATCGGTGATACCGCGCAAGTTCTGCTAGCTTATTTTTGCAGCGGATTGAGTTTCGTAACCGAGCTTTCCTTGGCATCTTCAGCGCTATCTTTCAGGAAACCAGAAGCATCCTTAAAAGCGGCGCCTACTCTCTCTAAAATATTGGCATCGGGATCGCTGCGATCGAATACGGGTTGAGCCTTAGCCGGCTGTCCGTCTGGCGCTTCTAAGAGAGTTTTATCTCCGCCGAGCTCGGAGTCGAACTTGTCAGTTTCCATGGGTGCAGAACCCGGATAAAGCAGCTTTGAGGAATTAGATTCAGCGGTAGTCGCGGCCAGGAGACGATCGCTCACGATCGACAAATCAGCCCGATTCTTTTCTGCTTTAGCAGGCGATTGATTGACTTTAGGGTCAGTAGACATTTGATAATTCGTGTATCCATCTCCACCAGCCTTGTGGGGGTTATTCATTCCCCCCATTTGAACGGGAGGATTCTCCGGCCGAGCACCTCGAACGTCGCCGGCATTGCAAGCGGTACTGGTAAACAGCAGCACACCTGCCATAAATACAGTCAAAAATCGAGTCAAAAATTGACCGCTACGCAGTTTTTTCAAAAAAGAATTTACAGTGTTCACAAAAAGTTCCCAATTTTTTTACTACTACTTGTCAAGAGTAAAAGTAAAGTCCCCATGCCTGCCTCTAACGTCAGTGATATTTTGGGGCGGGTTGGTATCGACTTTTTTATAACTTTAGAGGGATTTCATAAACTGCAGCTATTTTTCCAAAGCCAAGGATAATGGTGGGGTGTGCCAGTTCCAATAGTTGTGGAAATTGAAGAGTTTTTATGTTTCTGACACACCCGACAAGCTCCTAATTAGGGAATTTTTCGACTTTCGCTTCAGCTTGCAAAGTCAACAAACCAGCTTCCACATTTAACTGCTGAATTCGCAGGGACATTCCCTCAATTTCAAAATTTCGCAAGTTTAAAACTTCACCCGCTTTGTCAGCCAAAGCTTCAGTTAATTCCGGCGAAAATTCCTTGTTTTCGGGATACTCGACCTCCTGAAGAGAAATTGCCCAGCCGCCCGCTGCGATCTCAGGTTTTGCTGTGAAATAAATCTTTTCCGTGGAGGCCGTTTCCCGCACCAATACCTCAGCATTTAAAGCGATTTTTCCGCTTAGCAATTGGCACTCAATAGTTTTAACGTCTATTGTCTGCTGTTGTCCGTCAACAGTAACTTTTAAGTTTTTCAGTTTCCTGCTGATGTATTCGGAATTAAAAGCGCGGTTGATGTCGCTTTCTGTTAAAACTGCGCGCGCCCCACCGAAGGCAGGCCCGTTCAGTTCAATTTTGCCAAACATAGCGGTCAGGGGATTGACAGCAATATCCTTGACGTGAATTTGCAATTCTTCCACGCGCAAATCTTGTTGCATTACCAATCCTTTGCCCTCAACGGCAACGGCATCTACTTCTCCCTGGGCTAGCTGGATCGGATCGGTGTTAACTGTGACAGCCAAAGTTTCGGATTCGTCTAATTTACTAGCAATAGCAATCTCGGCAACTTTGTCTATCGCCTGTTCCCCTAAACTCCTGTTTTCTTGAAGCACGCTCAGAATTCCTAATAATTATTGTTTAAAAATAGTAGTTAATACTTAATTGATTTAGCGTCTTCCTCCCGGTAGGTTTCTCGTCTTAAAAAAACTCAGCCAAAGACAGAGGGTTTTCACAAAGTTACTAAAATTAGTAAGCTGCTCTTTGGCGCACTCTACATTGACTCGGTAGCTAAGCGGGGCAAAATCAAAAAGTCGGATTTTTGCCAAAAGGCCAAAAGTCTTTTCGAGAAGTTCGATCGCCAGCTACAATAAGTAAGAGCCGGCACCGCTTTTTGCAATGAATTCAGAATCAACTCTCGCTAGACTACAAGCTACACTTCCCGACGGAAAACTGCCTTCTAGCTACGGGGTATACTTCAAAAACACCCTAGTAGCCCTGTGTCACGCCCTAGAAGACCACATTTTGCAAACCAGTGGCGGGGACAATATCGAACTCAAACCCCTAGTTTTGGTGACGTTTCAGCAGGGTAAATGGTATTTACAGGAAGCAGATCGCTACCTAGATATTGCTAATTCCTCTCGACGCGTTGTCATCGGTGCAGTAGCCGACAGCGGTTTCGCTACCCACAAAACGGGTCAATTAGAAAATGTATCTTTAATAAATCTCGATGAGAGCGACCCCCTAATCCAAGAGTGGAATTTAATCATCGTCGCCCCCACATACAAAGCAATGGTGCTTTGCCGCGAACTTTCAGCCGAGGAATACTTGCCCGATGGTAAGCCAGAAGTCGATACAGAACGAAAGTTCTACGGTTTGTGGTCGTTTGACCAGTCTTTGGTGTCGGCATCGGCAGAAATTTTTATAGAACAGACGCGACATTACAACTCCCCACTAGCCGACAATTTGCTGGAAATGTACCACGAAATCCTGGCAACCAAAGGCCCGCCCTTGGCAGATATTAGTGGCGTGGTATCACGGATAGTCACTTACCTGCAAAGTTCTCAGCAACAAATGGTGGCAATTAACCGCCAAACCCGCGAATTGTGGGAATTGGAAGGTCAAGCTTTGCGCGTCAGCCGCAATTTGAACGCTAACAAACTTCAAGCTTTTCTGCGGATGGCCCAGCGCGTGGACGAACGCGATACCTCCAATCCTACAGCGTCTTTACAGGTGGCGGCTTTGTCGGAAACTTTGGGTCAACTGCTGGATTTGCCGGCTTTGCAGTTGCGGAGGCTGCGGCTGGCTGGATTGCTGTTTCGAGTCGGCTTAGTTTCTGCGCCGAATGAGGTGTTCGATCGCACTCCCGATGCTTTCGACCAAGCAACTTTATCCTTTTGGCGCGATCGCAGTTTCATCGGTTCCCAACTGCTGCAAGCAATGCCGGAACTAGCACCTGTGGCGGAAATTGTCAAGTACAAACTAGAATATTGGGACGGCAGCGGCAGACCAGAGGGTTTGCGAGCCGAAGCCATACCCGTTGCTTCGCGGATTTTAGGGTTGGTGGCCTATTTTCAAGAATTGACTCAACCGCGTGGAGCTCGTCCGGCTATGAGTTTGAGCGAAGCTTTGGAAGAGTGCCGGGCACTGTGCGGCATTCGTTTCGATCCGGCTTTGGTGGAAACTCTCAGCAACGTCGTCAGGCTGGCAGAAATGGGTTTGATGGAGTTACCCAACCGCCCGAGCCAACTGCCGAATGTATGGTTGGAGGATTTGGGCGATCGCACGACCGCGACCGCTCCGACATTATAAAATAACTGGATGGCTAATGGGCGATCGGTAATTGGTAATGGGGAACTTGTACAGAGCTTGTGCTGAGCGCAGCCAAAGTGCCTAGCCGAATTATTGGGCATTTAAAACTCAGCACAAAATCTTTTCCAACACTACAAAAAATCAGCCTGTGCTTGCTCAGCGCACCCTACCACTGGGAGTTGTAGGCACCGCCTGTCTGTGTGCTAATGACTAATGACGACAATGACTAATGACTAAAAACTAATGACTAATGACCTCGAAGCCATACGCAAAGGCAAAATTTTGATGTTGGCCGGCACTGATTTAGCCGGCAAAGACTTAGCGGGAGCCGATCTCGCCGATGCTAACTTGTCTCAAGCCAACTTGAGTGGAGCTAATCTCGCCGGCGCTAACTTGCAGCGGGCCGTATTGCGAGCCAACCTCCGAGGCGCTGACTTGAGCGGCGCTGACTTGCGAGGCGCAGATTTTCGGAATGCCGATTTGCGGGGAGCTTCCTTCGCTAACGCTTTAGTCCGCGACGCAAGTTTTGGGGGTGCTTTTTTGACGGCGGCATCCATGGGCAATTTGGATTTGAGCGGTGTCGATTTTCGCGGTGCTGATTTGCGGGGCGCTGCTTTGGCTCGGGCAATTTTGCTTGGTGCCGATTTGAGCAATGCCAATTTGTCCGGCGCAGATTTGTCGGGAGCTGACTTGGAAGAAGCGATCCTGAATGGAGCCGTACTGCGCGGTGCTAACCTGACGGGGGCTAATTTGCTTTGCGCCATGATCGAACAAACCGTTTGGGATGGAGCTTTGCTCGATCGCGCTTGTCTCCAAGGCACCCCCCTTAGCCTTTAAATTTCAACAATGTTGTTTTGAAGACAGACAAAAAAACAAGATCTGCTTATAGAGTGAATAAGCACAAGCGATTTTTACATTTCTTAATATAGGGTTATAATGGCGACTGTAGATGAGCAAACGAATAAATGGTAGCAGCTTTGTTTAGCGGTACATCCTTTCAAGGTCAAAGTGGCGATCGCCTTGTTAGTAAAGTAGCAGGAGCTGCGATCGCAGCCTTATTCAAGCGTTCTGAAAAGGCCGAAGCCAACATCCGAGTCGAACCAGTAGCCAAACTCTTGCAGGGAAGCATTGACGGTTTCGACTTTGTTGGCAAAGGTATGTTGATGTACAACGGCCTCCGCATAGAAGTGATGGAACTCTACCTGCAAGCAGTCTCAATTGATTTTGGGGCGATTTTTGCGGGTCAAGTGAAATTGCGGCAGCCTACCCAGGCAAATATGCGAGTAGTCTTAAGTCGATCGGATTTAACCACCTCATTCAATACACCTTTTGTAGTTGAAAAACTCCAGAAGCTGAAGTATCAAGAGCAATCTCTGCACTTTCAAAACACTGAAGTCAGCTTCGGAGCTGACAAATCCATTCGTCTTCAGTCCGAAATTACCGTAGGCGATGCCAGCGAACCGGTCAAGATCGATATTACAGCTCAGTTGCAAGTAGAAGACCGACGCAAAATCCAATTTGTCAGTGTTACTTACGGCGGTGACGGGCAAGCAGTAGACTTGGGTCAAGCTATAATTGCCCACGTAAATAACTTGCTAGACTTAGACAAATTTGCCTTAGAAGGCACTCAACTGCGAGTAGACCGCTGCCGAGTTCAGAACGACGAGCTAGTTTTCTACGGTTGGGCTGGTATCGAACAGTTCCCCAAAGGCAAGCGCTAAACCTCAGCAGGCTGAGGTTGGCCCAGCTCTCTAGTTGGTTGGGAAAAAGAGCATTTTTCAGTTAGCAAACAACCCGCATCGGCGGGTTTTGCTTTAGATTTTAGATGGGAGAAAAAATCTAAGATGTACAATCTACCCTCTCAGTTCGATCGACTCAAAATCAGCACTGAGGTTGATTCGAGGGGCAAATTATTTTGATAGATTTAAATAATAAATTAAATCACCCCTGAAGAATAAAAATGCTCGGATTTTATTTATTTTGTATCTACGTCGCAGTCTTGTCCGTATTTGCGGGGCCCAGCCACCGCCGGTCTGAGAAATGGTGGGTAGAAATTGTCACCGACTTGCCCCACTGTACCTACTATTTTGGCCCCTTTGACACCGACAAAGAAGCTTCCAGCAATACTCCAGGCTACATAGAAGACTTAGAAAGCGAGGGAGCCAAAAAAGTTAGCATCCGCATCAAACGGTGTCAGCCTTCGGCTCTCACCATTTGTGATGAATTCTCAGAAGGTGTCGCAGCTTAATAATTTTGATAGTCCAATCGGCAGAAACCGGGTTTTTTAACGCAAATACTCCATCTATTGCGAGGGGTATCGGTTAAACAACCCGGTTTCTGGGCGTCAAGAGAGTGTAAGTTCTGTTTGAGTTTTTCCTTAACTGAAGCCTCAACAATAATATTAAGCATCATGTTGTCTTAGTCCTTACCCTGCGGACTTGATATTTGTAGTGGTGGCTTAAATCTCGGCATCTTCTCCACCAAAATGCAGATTTTAGCTAGCACTAACTGCCAAAAATAATCTGTGCTAAATCAGCACTGAGGACGAGCCGATCGATCCTGTTGCGTTGATAAATTGAGAGAGAACAGAAAAAACTCCTTAAATATTCCCAGAGGTAAATATGTTTGAAATATCTATGTTGGCTATGTTTTTCACGGCCTTTTGGGTGCTAGCTCAACCTGCTAGCAGCATTCGACGTGGCGAATGGTGGGTAGAAGTTGAGACTGATTCGCCAAAGCGTACCTATTACTTTGGCCCCTATGACAGCAGACAGGAAGCTTCTAACAGCTCGAACAGGTACATCCGAGACCTGGAGAACAAAGGAGCTAAAAAAATTAGCATCAACATCAAACAAGGTAGCCAACCTACTCACCTAACAGCTAGCGAAGATTCTTAATCACGTTGGAAACTGCCACTTACCGGCGAATAAAATTTAAGTTCTTAACAGGGTTTTTTTAAATGAGAGCGCGCTTGCATATAGTAGGGACACAAAAATGCTGTGTCCCTAGAAAACCTGTAAGAAATGGTATTATTTGTGTCTGAGAAATGCACGTTTTTTCAAAGCAGCATTTGGTTGATATTGCTGCGGGGATTAAAAGTGCGATTTGCCTTGATTTTTTCATAGCATTCGCGTTCTACACTGCTCATTTCTTTCGGCGGCACGATCGCAATTTTTACTAACAAATCAGTCCGCTCGTCTTTCTTAGGTTTGGGCCATCCTTTGCCCCGCAACCGCAAAGACTGACCCGATCGCATCCCGGCTGGAAATTTTACAGTTATCATACCTTCAGGCGCCGGCACTTCAATTGAAGCTCCCAATACCGCTTCGTCGGGAGTTATAGGCACTTCGCAGACCAAATTCTCTCCCTCAAACTGGAAGAAAGCGTGAGGCAAGACTTCTAATTTTAGGTACAAATCTCCCTGCTGCTTGGTGTACGGATCAACTTGACCTTTGCCTTTTACCCGAATTTTGCTGCCCGTTTTTACTCCTGCTGGAATCGAAACTTCGCCCGTGGCGACTCGCTTGGAAGTGCCGCGAAATGCTTCCCCCAAAGTCAGGGAAACCACCACCTCGGTGTCGAGAGAGCTTCCTGCGCTGCGGTTTTCGTACCCCGCAAAATCTTCAAAGCCGCCAAAACCGGTGGGCCCGCCGGCGCGGTAGTTGCTGTAATTCCACTTGGCGTTCCGCCCACTACTGGCATTGCTACCGGCGCGGCCGAGCAAGGCATTGATAAATTCGTCAAAACTGCCGTACTGGCTGAAGTCAACGCCGCCAAAGTCTACAGTCGTACCGCCCCCGCCTGGCCATCCGCCTGGAGTGGTGGCAGCTTGCTTCCAGTATTGACCGTACTGATCGTATTTTTTGCGTTTTTCTGGGTCTGATAGCACTTCGTAAGCTTCGTTTACTTCTTTAAAACGAGCTTCGGCTTCTTTGTTCCCGGGGTTCATATCCGGGTGATATTTCCGCGCTAGTTTGCGGAAAGTTTTTTTAATTTCGTCAGAGCTGGCAGTTTTGTTGAGTCCCAAAATAGCGTAATAGTCTTTAAAATCTGTTGCAGCCATTAAGCAATCCCCTCTTTATTAGTTGTTATTTGTTAGTTGTTAGAAAGAATAAATCCCAAATTAGCCGCAGGATGGCGAATTAGTTTAATGCCAGGGGTAAAATTACCTGCGGCATCTCATTCAAATTATAGGTTATCAAAAGTTTGGACTCGATCGAGTTCGGTTGTTGCTTGCGCGACGATCGCAATTTCCGCACCCCGCTGTGGTTTGATATTTTATAGCATTCGCCTCTCTGGTGCTGAGGGCAGCCGGAGCAGCCGGGTCTAGAAATGCTTTTGGCATTCGACAACAAAAACAATGTTTCATCAATGAATGAACAACACCCTTACCCTATGGGCGGTTGCTACACCTTTGAACTTTTAGAGAGTAAAACTCTTGCCACCATAAATTTTTAGGAGTTGTGCGCCTTCGGGCTTTTGGGAGGAGGCGATAGCTTGAGGGTGCATCCCGGTTGAAGCGAGCCCGGGAGAGATGCTGCTGTTGCTAGCACCAGTACCCATCGGGTTGAGTGTTGCGGAAGATGAGCTTTTTTTGCTCTTTTTTTGCGGTGCGCGGTGCGATCGAACTTCTCTATAGGAGGTTTTCACCCAATGCAAATCTTACCAGCTTCTCAGCAGCGATTCCGGTCGAATCTGGTGTCTGAATTGTGACTATATTATACCCTAAAGTGCGCCGTCATCCCACAAAATTTCGAGATATTTTTTCTTCACCCCAGACCAGTGCTATAGAAGCTTATTTTTACAACCTCTGAATAGATTTTAATCAAACTAATATAGCCTAATATCTCCGCTGTCTGTTAGCTACATCACACACTTCTATAAAACATTAAGATAAGATAATAAAGGAATCAGGTTTTAACGCCACGAGGGTGCTCACATTATGAATTATTTGCTAAGTTGGCCTTGCGGCTGCTGCGACGAGTGGAAAGATAGTTCCGAGAGTTGTGTTGTACTCAGAAACGGGCAGCGCATTTGTCAGTCGTGCTACGAGCGCAAATACAAGAATCAGAAGCTATTCTCCAGACGCAGGCGATCGGACATATCTGTATCACGGCACACAGTAACAGAGACTGTCCCTTATTAATAATGCGCGAGCCTTTGAATGAAGCCAAGTATTTCGACAACCTCGCCTCAGCGGTGGGAATTAATAATCAACAAAAAAAAGAATGAATTTCGTCATCAGTCATCAGTCATCGGTCATTGGTGATCTGTCACTAATTTACTTATTTATCATCAGTCACTTGCTGAGAGGTAACAGATTTTAACTTAAAAAATTAATGACTGACGACTAATGACTAATGACTAATAACTAAATGATAGTTCCATCAGGAATTGTGGCATTTTTCAGGACTACGATAATGCCGCTGCGGATGTAAAAACCTTGGTTTTCGCGGTTTGCTTCTTCCACTCGGTCTTTATTAATTATTTGAACATTGCGGCCGATGCGGGCATTTTTATCCACAATCGCGCGGCGAATTGTAGTATCTGCACCGATGCCGAGGGCGACGCCGCCGTTGTCCAAACTCGAATGCCGTTCGGCGTCGGGTTCGTAGAAGTCAGCACCCATGACTAGAGTGTCTTGAATCGTACATCCAGCTTCAATGCGCGATCGAACTCCCAACACAGAATGGTCGATCCGGCACTGTTTGAGAATGCAGCCTTCAGCAATAATCGATTCAGTTACGTGAGTATCTAAAAGCTTAGTCGGCGGCAAGAAACGCGGGCGAGTGTAAATCGGCGCATCTTCATCGTAGAAACTGAAAGGTGGCTGAGGCTGTTTTGTCAGCGCCAAGTTAGCGTCGTAAAAAGCCTCAATGGTTCCGATATCCTCCCAGTAATCGTCAAACAAATAAGCTTGAACGTTGTGGTCTTTTGCATTATTCGGAATAATCTCTTTACCAAAATCAGTTTGGTTGGGAGATTCTTTCAGAAGTTTAATCAGAACTTCTTTTTTGAAGACGTAAATCCCCATCGAAGCAATGTAAGGACTTTCCTGAGCCTGCTGTGCTGTCAGTCCCAGTTTAGTAGTATCTACCTGCATTTGTTTGAGCGCATCGCCTTTTGGCTTTTCGCTGAAAGAAACAATGCGGCCGTTGTCGTCGATTTTCATCAAACCAAAATCCGAGGCCCGCTTCTCGTCCATTGGCAAAACCGAGAGGGTGATATCGGCGTTGGTTTCGCGGTGTCTCTGCACAAACTTCTGGTAGTCCATACGGTAGAGGTGGTCGCCCGAAAGAATCAAGTATTCGTCAACGTCCCACTCTTCTAGCAGCCACAGATATTGGCGAACTGCGTCCGCTGTCCCTTGAAACCAGTTGGGGTTTTCCTGAGTTTGCTGGGCGGCGAGCACCTCGGCAAATCCGTCGGTGAAGCCGGAAAAGTTGTAGGTGCGAGCGATGTGGCGGTTGAGAGATGCCGAGTTGAATTGCGTGAGGACGTAAATTTTGACTATTTCGGAGTTGATGCAGTTGCTGACAGGAATATCGATGAGGCGATATTTGCCTGCGAGGGGAACTGCGGGTTTGGCCCGCAGTTTGGTTAGGGGGTAAAGGCGGGTGCCTACACCGCCACCGAGGATGATGGCTAAGACTTTTTTCAAGGAACTTTCTCCCTAGGGTCGATTAACTCTCCAAGTACAGTGTCGGATGGTGAGGGCTTCTTGACAAGGGGGGAGAGCAAGGAAGTTTTGAGTTTTCACTTATGAGTGGAGTCGCTTACGCAGAAACCGGGCTGTTTAATCCAAATACTTCTTCACACCCTCAATAAGAGTTAAAAAACCCGGTTTATGAGAGTTGGAGTGCGTCCGGGACTGGAGTTTTGAGTTTTGAGTTTTGAGTTAAAATACCCATCAATCAATAATGGATATTTAACAAAGTTTTGAGTTGTGAGTTAAAATACCCCTCAGTAAATAACGGCAGTTTAAGGAAAGAATAAGGTTGGGGATTTTGGCTGTTAATAACAAGTTGCTTAGGTAAATTGCCCGTTTTCGCAATTTCTCGCTCCAGGATGGCGCGCGCTATTGTTCTTTTTCCACGCTGGCCGGCACCGCCACGCCCGCTGACGCTGTGTTGGCGCCGCAAACGCGCTCTGGTTATGCTTGAGTTTGATCCGGTTGTTTTTGCTGGCGTTCCTGTTATGTGAGTTTGTCTAACTCCACAGCAGTCAGGAAGCGCAGGTCGCCGGGACGATAAATTTCTAGGTAGAGTCAGTTTTCAATCTTAAATAGACTGCACATTTGTGTAATATTTTACAATTTGTCGATCGATAAAATGGGATTAAATGTCTATTCTCTACCAAAAGCTAGATCCCCTAGAAACCTCTGCTACGGTAGCCTAAGCCGTAAAAGCTAGAAAAAGTGTATGCAAATTCAAACGCCGGACTGGGTTAAAAACGCCGTATTCTACCAAATATTCCCCGATCGCTTCGCCAAAAGCAAACAGCCCCGCAAACGCCTGCTGCAAAACTTCATGTGGGAAGAATGGCACGAAATCCCCACCCTCCAAGGCTACAAAGGTGGCGACTTGTGGGGCGTGATGGAACAGCTAGACTACTTGCAAGACTTAGGCATTAACGCAATTTACTTCACCCCCATATTTCAGTCGGCCAGCAATCACCGCTACCATACCCACGACTACTATCAAGTCGATCCGATGTTGGGCGGCAATCCAGCGTTTAAAGAGCTTCTAGACGCCGCCCACGATCGCAACATAAAAGTTGTCCTAGACGGCGTATTCAACCACGCCAGCCGCGGCTTTTTCTTTTTTCACGACATCCTAGAAAACGGCCCCCATTCTCCTTGGGTAGATTGGTTTAAAATTGAAGGCTGGCCGCTGTCTGCCTACGATGGCAATTTTCCTGCTAACTATGCCGGTTGGGACGGGAATCGAGCACTTCCTGAATTCAATCACGACAATCCAGAAGTGCGAGAATACATCATGGAAATCGCCGAATATTGGATTAAATTCGGCATCGATGGCTGGCGACTGGACGTTCCTTTTGAAATTAAAACGCCGGGATTTTGGCAGGAATTTCGAGAACGAGTTAAAGCGATTAATCCCGAAGCTTACATTGTTGGCGAAGTTTGGGAAGATGCGAGAGAGTGGCTCGACGGCAGTCAATTTGACGGAGTAATGAATTATCTTTTTGCTGCCCCGACTATTGCTTTTGCAGCGGGCGATCGGGTAGATTTAGCTCAAATTGAAGGTCGTTCTTACCACCCCTATCCGCCGCTTTTTGCTAAAGAATACGGTGACAAAATTCAGCACGTTTTGGAACTGTACCCGTGGCCGATACAGCTAACTCAACTTAATTTGTTGGCAAGTCACGATACAGCTAGGTTGCTGTCAATTGCTGGGGGCGATAAAGCTAGCGTCGAACTCGCTACTTTGTTGCTGTTAACTTTTCCTGGGGCTCCCAGCATTTACTACGGCGATGAAGTTGGTTTACCCGGTGCTCTAGATCCCGATTCTCGTCGCGGTTTCCCCTTAAAAGCTCACTGGGAACTTGATGTTTTAGATTATCACAAGCAGTTGATAGCTTTGCGGCACAAATACGAGACTCTCCGCACTGGATCCTACCACATTCTGTTTGCTGAAGGAACAGTTTACGTTTTTGCCCGAATTTTGGGGGATGAGGAAATAGTTGTTGCTGTCAATGTCGCGACCGAAGAAGCTAATATTAGCTTTGAGGCAGCTAATTTGAAATCTCCTCACGAGAAATTGCTGTTCGGTAAAGGCGAGTTTGTTTGGAAAGGTGAAGGGGAAACTCGGCAGTTAGAATTGATGCTGCCGGCACGATCTGGCTTGATTTTAGGTTCGGATAATTAGTTTAAAATGTAGGGTAATCTGCTCCTCGTAGACCTACATTTATAGCAGGAAGGTGCGCGCCCCACATTTATCAGTGTAAGGTGCGCACCAGGAATTTATCGGTGATTTGCCCCGCGTATTCTAAATTTATTAGAATTTATTATAGGCATCAGATGCGCCTAGCGCACCCGAAATTTATCAGGAACAACACAAGTTTTATTCTGCTGCAACCATTGCTGGTAATAGAACCGAATCAATGATATGAATGACGCCATTGTCGGCAATAATATCTGAAGTGAGAACTTTAGCATCATTCACTTTAATGCCGTCAGAAGTATCAATTCCCACCACAGAACCTTCCACTGTTTCAGCAGAACTTAACTCAAGTAAGTTCTCAGTTAGTACCTCTCCAAACAGAATGTGATAAGTCAGAATTTTCTTGAGCTTGGGTATGTCTTCCAACCAAGACGTAATAGTGTTCGTAGGAATTTTGGCAAATGCCTCGTCAGTTGGTGCTAAGACGGTGTAGGGACCCGGACTTTGCAATAAATCTAACAAACCAGCCGCTTCAATAACAGTCACGAGTGTTTTGAAAGAGCCGGCATTAGTGGCAGTCTCGACAATATCTGGCATGATGTTTTTCAGGAGTGCAAATAGCAGAAAATGAATCAGAGGCGACAATCATTTTAGCAATTTACAAATAGCAGAAAATGAATCGGAGGGATGATGATTATTTTCCTCATTATAAGTTATTGGGATGGCCGGCCTGATGGATCGGGGCGATCGACCTTTTTAGCTTATCCTTGGCTGGAATCCTCCCCCTTGCGGAAAAACTGCTTTAAAATCTCTCCGGGTTTTCTGTCCCAGGTGTCGATATGTTCGTAAATTAAGCCGTCTTTATCTAGTTTATAAGTAGAGTAGCCGTTGAAGAAGATCCGAGCTTTCCACGGAACCCGCAGGACGCCGCGAACAGTCCAATTTGCCACAATAGTATCAGGCGCTGTCTGACTTACGCCGTGCAGGTCGAAGTTAATGTCGCTAAAGAATAGCTGCCCGTGAAATCGCAGAGTCCAAAAGATAATGCGATAGTTGATTTTTCCTTTAAATTTGTTAACAGGGTCTTGAAAATAAACATCTTTTGTGTAGATGTCGTAGGAGATGTCTTTCTCAAAAAGCGTCGGGAGATCCGCTTTCAGGGTGTCTACTGCTTGTTCTACCTGCATTTGATATTCGATCGCGCTCAAACTACCACCTTGTGACAGTATTAATTTATAACTTTAAATGAATAATCTTGATCGGCAGCAGGATGAGAAAAAAATTGATACTTCATCCAGCTCTAATCTTACTTCTAATTATATTGTCCGCGCCGGCCTTTCTGCTGGCCCGGACTTGCGACATCGAAACCTTGACACAGATTTGACAGAACACCCCCACTCCTCTGACATTCTCGTAGAAATCAACAGCGGCAAGCTGTTGATGGTAGATAGCCGTCACCGGAACGGCCTAATTTTGATTAAACGTTTCCACGCGGAGTTTGCCGGGCCTGGGGCTGCCGTTGGGGGCGCTTTTGATGTTGACTCTCAACAGGCGATTCCCGTCGGGAATTTTTGTTTGGTTTGCCCTCAATCTCCCGAACAAATACAGAAAGCTTGTGGAATTCGGCGGCAGTGGGTGCGGTTAATGGAACAGTTAACGGCAAAGCCAGCAGCTTTAGAACGCGCACAAATGGTTTTAACTCAATTTGAACAATATTTGGATTCGGAAACGGTGGCACAAATTCCCGATGAAGCTTTGGCACTTTTAGTAGGCGTATTTCCCCAAACCATTCGGGTGGCGCGACAAGGAAATGATGAGTTATAAATTGGTGTAGATACCTGATGCGGCGATCGCGCTGCTACAAGCTCCACTCGGCATTCTGCAAAACGACTCGATAGCCATCTGGGTCTTCAAAGGTCACTCCATCTTTGTCCCAGTAGGGATTGTAGGAGTTTACCGGCTCAAGTCCAATTGCTTTCATTCGCTCAACAGCCTGCTGCCATTCTTGTTGGTTAGGAAGGTAAAAGACGATAAGATTGTCTTGAGTTGGAGCGCCACCTACAATATGTCCCCGTTGATGGATGAATTCAAAGTGGTGGCTTTCTCCTGGCATCCCAACCATTACTCCGTCAAAACCTTCATGGTTTTCAAAACTATCGAGGATGTGCAGCCCTAAACCCTCTGTGTAGAAATGAACAACTTGAGCGAGGCAATCCGTTGGACGAGCAACTCGTAAAACCTTTCCTTGAAGCATATATATCTTCTCCAAAGTTATTTTTGTGTTAAGCAGAAACTGGATACCGAATATTATGAGTTGTCAAAAATTTTGCCTATTCGATCAAGTGTCCGCTGATTTTCCTCCGGGCTGCCCACCGTAATTCGCAAACCTCCACCAGTATGCCTAATTAAAGTACCTCCCTCTTTTAGCTGCTGCATGATTTGTTTGTGTTCCTGTTCGGCAGATTCGCCCTCACCTGCTTTCACCCGCAGGTAAACGAAGTTAGCGGCACTCGGCCAAACTTGCAATTTTTGATGCTGAGTTAGCGCTGCAGTTAATTTCGTTCTTTCTGATATAGTTTCGGAAATGGTTGCTAGCAATAACTGCCGCTGTGCTAGGGCTAACTCGGCTGCAGTTTGCGAGAAACTGGGAAGGTTGTAGGGGAGGCGGATTTTTTCTAAAGCGGCTGCGAGTTCGGGATGGGCGATCGCATATCCGACTCTCATTGATGCCAATCTAAATGCTTTAGAAAATGTGCGTAAAATTATCCAATTCGGGTGTTGGTGCAATTGGTCGGCTAAAGTATTTTGGCTGAATTCAAAATAAGCTTCGTCAATTACTACTAATATCTGTTCCGGCAAACTTGACAACCATTCTATTTCATCAGTGGTTAAAGCATTGGCTGTGGGAGAATTGGGATGAACGACAAAGACGGCGCGCACGGGGGGATTTTGATTTTGGGCGATCGCCCTTTTAGCCACCTCGATATCGATTTCAAAATTCTCCTCTTTCCGCGAAACACTCACAACTGGAATGCCCAGGGTTTGGGCGATTATTCCATACATCGAAAAGGTGGGATTCGCCACCAAAATAGAGCCTTGTCCGCCTAAACAAGTAGCTATTAAGAGCGATCTAATTAGTTCGTCGGAACCGTTACCCACAGAAATATTGTCGGCTGTAATGGCGGTTTTTGGCAGTGTAACCCCCCCTAGCTCCCCCTTAATAAGGGGGACGACATTTAGGGATTCATTGACGTATTGGGCTATCGCCTCTTTGAGGGCTGCGTGCCCTCCGTCAGGATAGCGATTTGTCTCAATTAACTGCTGGTAACTCCAAGCTAACTTTTTTTTTAATTCCTCTGGCAAGTCGTAGGGGCATTCGTTAGTATCTAGGCGATCGATCGCCCTTTCCGAGTGCGCTGGTTCTCCTGACGCGCCGCCCGGATGGGGAGTGTATGCGGTAAGTTCGGCTAAATCTTTTCGGATAAAGGGAAGCATGGTATAGTTTTAGACTTTTTATTTTAGATAATCTGCTTAGAAGCATCTGAACTTAGCATAAAGCTTGTTCTATCTCGAAAGCAAGAGGACAGGGGGATTTAGTTTCTGTCGATCGATTGATGCGTCGGCTGCGACAAATTGATTATTTTGATAAAGTAACTGCTGATATTTGGAGACCGAGTATGAAAGTCAAGCCTTCCGATATATCTAAAAATACCGCTGCTACCCTGATAGCTTTGAGTTTGGCTGTTCTCCCTTCAGCTATGCCTGCCTCAGCTCAAACCGAGTCAGCTCCGGCCCAGAACAATACTGATTCTAATGGAGTCGTTCTCGACAGAACTCCCTTTCAAGAAAGCAAAAAGGACAACAATCATTGGGGTGCTTTGGGTTTGTTGGGCATCCTCGGTTTGGCGAATCTGTTTCGCAAGGATGAACCCAAACGCTACCGCGATCCAATGGGTGAATAACTTTTTCAATGGTGAGCCTCTTCGATGGCTCCGCTACCGCACAAGCCCAAAACCCAATCAACAGTGGTGGATTCAGAAACCGGATTTTTTACCGAAAGACTCGATTATTGCCTTTAATCAGAGCCAAAAATCCGGTCTCTTTGATTTTCTTTGATATTGATAACGGGCATTTGGGCCACAAAGTTTATTCAATCGCGCCACAAAGCAATCCCGCCCAATAAACCGCTCACATTTGGTACTATTTTAACCTGTGGTGGTAACTCAAAAGCAATTTTTTTAGTATTGCCGCCACCGATGTAAATGCGATCGCAGTTAAAGAGATTTTGCACAGACGTTAGCGCTTTTTCTAGACGCCGATTCCATCTTTTGGAACCGACTGTATCTAATGCCGATCGGCCTAATTGCTGTTCGTAAGTTTCCCCTTTGCGGAACGGGTGATGTCCTAACTCTAAATTTGGTACCAAGATACCATCGACAAATAAGGCAGAACCAAAACCGGTGCCAAGGGTAATTACTAATTCTACCCCCGTCCCAGCAATTGCTCCCAATCCTTGAATATCCGCATCGTTAGCCACTCGCACAGGTTTTCCCAAGCGATCTTTGAGAGTAGTTTCTAAGTCAAAATCTATCCAAGACGGATCTAAATTCACTGCGGTTTTGATAACGCCTAGACGCACGACGCCTGGAAAACCGACGGATACTCTGTCAAATTCCCCTTGTCCGCTGGCTAAAGAGGCGATCGCCTCTAGTATCGGTTCCGGTTTCGGTGGTTGAGGCGTTTCTAAACGGCTGCGTTCCGTTTGGGGTGCGCCTTCATTGTCCAAAACCATAACTTTGATGCCACTTCCGCCAATGTCAACGGCTAAGGTGCGAGTCGATCGATCTTGTTCAGTCATTTGATTGTTAAGACTTGCAAGTTGGTCAAATTTTAATTTTTGAATGGGCAAAACTTTTGAATCGCTTCCCACATTTCCGCTAGGACATTTCCCAAAGAATGATCGTCTTCTAATTCGATTAATTGCACCCAGGGACGGTTAGCGGCAAAATTTCTGCTAGCTTGAACCGGTATTATTGTATCATGCTGACCGTGAAGGATTAACGTAGGGACTGACCGTATTAATTTTTCTTCAGGGTATTGAGCCATATCTGCCAAAAACTGATAATTCAGTGGCAGATAACCCTGTTGGCCGTAGTGGTAAACGGGCAAATATTTCTCAGACTCCCACTTTTCTAAATGTTGCTGTCCCAACAGTGGCAGCCAGTGGGAGATAAAGTCAAAAGCCGGTGCTAACAAAACTATTTGCTTTACTGACAATTGTCGCTGGGCCAACCAAGCTGCTGTCAGTCCCCCAAAACTAGACCCAATTATGGTGACTCCCCCTATATTTTTTACATTTTCTGTTGGAGATGAGGAGGATTTGATTGACAAAAAGTCTGTTTCTATTTGATTTAATTGGCGGGTGAGAGTGAGCCCCGAAAAATCGTTTTGATTGAGATCGGGAGTTTTTAGGTCAATTCCTAGGTAAGAAAAGCGATCTCGGAAATATTTAGCCTTTGCTGAATCGGGGCTTGAAGCAAATCCATGTAAATAAATGTAACTCGACTCGTTCTGTAGATTCATCCAGAAAATTTTATGAGACTTCCCAACTAATTATTTTAACTTAATATGAGTTATCAATACTTCGGACAGTTTTTAAGCAGCGCGAGTATCCTAGGATAGGACGGAGGGGATGTTAGGGTGATTTAAAATTAAGTTAGGGTCTAAATCTAACTTGTGAATAAAGGTGTCAAGTAGATGTCTATTGAATTTCCTGCGTTTATAAGAGGTTATTGAAAATACAAAAGAAGCCGGAGAAAAGTGACAATTATAGGCTTCATATTTGGCTACATTTTAAGCAATTAAACTGGCATTAAAATGAAAATAAAGCCGTTGACTACTGCGACATTGAGAATCAGATAAACCCGTAAATTGTTTGGCATCGCGAAAAATAAACTCAATCTGAAAACGGCCTGATAATACTCAAGTATTTGCTGGGTCGGTAGATTAATATCGGTACTAAACAATAAAATATTTTTGATTTTACCGTTGGGTTGCAGTTCAGACAGACAGGCTAAACGTATTTTACATTTTAAACAACAACTCCAGACTACTAATGAATAAAGCTTGACTCCCGGCTTAACTTTTTTGATAAAAGTTAATTTTTTCAAATTATTGCAGTCAACCTTACCATCATATTTGCGAGGAGCGCCTCGTTTATTTCTTTCACCTGTATAAATGTAATTAAAGTTGGCATCAGCTCTTAATTTGCCAATCAAATTTAAATCTGCATCACGTACAGCATTCCATAATTTAAAGCGGTAATAATAACCATCAGCGACCAAGTAACGGACAGAATCTGGCAACAAGGAACGAGTCTTTATTAAATGTTTAGCCTAGTCATCAACTCTTGTTATTTCAGGTACTGAGCTTTCTAGAGCTATTTTTTTCCCCGTTTTTCTGAGCTTTTTTCACCTTGGCAGTTAGGGAATTTTTCGGTAGTTCTGTTGTCGGACGCCAGAGAGTTTGTTGTACACTGAGACTATAAGACAAATGAGTTTCAACTTCGACAACAGCAATTACATAAATTTCTAATCCCTCTTCAGGTCTGCCAGCTACACCATTATAAAAACTAGCTTTTCCTTCAGTTTTTTTGCCACTTTTGGGAATAAAAGAACAAGCGATAACTGCAATCAGTGTTCGCTCATGATTTAAGGCTTGATTGATAAAATCTTTATGAAATTCGGGAAAATCGAAGCCTTTAAAAAAGTGGCGACGATAGTTTTTTTCACTCAAAGAACTATAACGGACCTGATTGGTAAATTAACTTTGCCATAAACAAGTAAAATGGTGGAAAATAAAATTACCATAAACTTCTTTTGCGCTTGACTAATCCCTGGCATTTGTTGTAAGATTGATTAAATAATATTCATCAGGCAGTTTTTTAAGTTCGTGTGTTTTTTGAGCTTAACGTAAAAAATGCCTTTTTTTGTCTTTTTCGTTAACAATACTCCGGACAGTTTTTAAATAGGGATGCTTACGCAATAAAGCACAGAAGCGAAAAAACAGAGTGCTATCTGAA
>NZ_JAUBQR010000404.1:0-2349 GCF_036701385.1 Microcoleus sp. Pol12B4
TAACTGCTTATCAATCTATTCAACAAGCTCTCTCTACTGATGGCTCCCTTTTTTCCCCTAGTTGAGCAATTACGATTTATCCAACATTTGGATCGAGAGGATGGCTTTTTCTCAAAGTACGGAAACTCAAGACCCCCTGATGAATTTTTATTCGTCTCTATACCTTGCCCCAAAAATATTTCAAGAGAGTTGGAAAGTCTATTAATTCAACTATGTCAACCTAAATTTAATACACAAAGGAGTTAAAGAATGGAATTAGATGATCAGTCTCCGGAGACGATAGAATATAAGGCCATCAGTGGTAAGTTTGGTGAGGTTAGGTATTTCATAACAACTCTAGATCAAAGTGATGCAGTTGAAAATATTCAATTTGCTGATGAGATTCAAAATAGTTGGAGCTTCTCTGAACGCGTTCAGAGAAAACTAGACGAAAACAGAGCGAATACAGAAATATTTTCCTACCTAGCCCAGGGCGGAATTCGGTTTTTCAATTCAATTGTAGTTGTACTTTTGCCGAACTCGAATGACCAAAGAGAGTTTTGGGACTTCTCTGAAGTTAAGAGTCAGGGCAAAACTGTCGAAAAATGGGTCAATTTAAAGCTATACAAGAACGTAGCCAGAATTGTAATTGATGGTCAACATAGACTTCTTTCATTAAAGAGATATTGGAAAGCTCATACTGGAAAAGATCCTTTAAACCCTCAACAAATAAAGGAAAACTTCAGTTGTACGGAAACCTTTGACATACCAGTCGTTTATCTAGTTTTCGGTAATCTGGGCAGGGTGGGTTTTTCAGATGAAAGCGAAACTGTAAGAGATGAGATAATCAAAGCAACTCGCAATATTTTTACAGTTATAAACAAGACTGCGAAATCCCTCGATAAACAAACTCAATTATTGCTTGATGACAGTAAAATATCAGCATTTATTCCTAGAAAGCTTTTAGAGGAAAGAGTGCTTGAAGAGAGATTCATTAGATGGTCTTCTACATCAACAAGCTTGACCCAATCCGAACCTTACTTGACGACTTTAGATTTGGTTAGCCAATGTACTATTGAACTATTGAGAGATTATCAGAAGGAAATTTTAAAGAAATCCTTGAATTCACCAGTTGAGCGTAATAAAGCTCTGGATGATTATTATGAATCTCATCCTAAACTGCTTAAAATAGGCACAAAAGCATTGTTTAAGTGGTTTTTTACTGAGCTTCAGCCATTTAAGGATTGGGTATCACAAGTTAACCATGTAGGTATAAAGATTCCTATTCAACCGGAACAACCTCAATTAAAGGCAGAGCAAAAAGCAAGTATAAAAAAACTACGAGAGGGGAGTATTTTGTATAGTATTTTTGGACAAAAAATTCTTTTTGCCGCTGTTTCAAGGTTCTTGTTTAGGATAGGCCCAGAGCACCGTATTCCAGAAACTCTTAACGCTATTTCGGATAGTATTACTAAAATGGATAAAGAGGGATTTTTTAACAGGAATCAATCTCATTGGTTTCATGTTCTAGTGCAGCCCAATGCAAAACTAAACATGATAACTAAAGGTCATGGAGCTGAGAGTTGTATAGAGCTTATCAAAATGATATTGTATAATTCCTCTGAGGGTGTGAGAGACTTGATAAAACGTACAAAAGAAGATGTAGGTAATGAGGTTAACTGGAATGAAACTCAGATTTCAGTTTGGAGAAAAGATTTTCATGTGATATTACCTGAAGTTGAATTTATTGAGGAGCAGATAGAGATATCTTCTGAATCAGATGACTTCTTTGCTGAAGTTCGAGATTTGCTTGACTCTTCTGATGAACACGAAGAAGAATCTGAGGAAATTGAAGATGATGAGGATATTTTCAATGAAGCCGAAGAAGTACAAGATTAAGCTATCAACTTGACGATGTGTTCAAATATAGCGATGTAACAAAACTTTTTTTGACTTTTGCCGAAGAAGCCGGAGATGCCGGATGTCCGCGCAAAATTAACGGCATTACCTCCTCGGGGCGTGATCGCGAATATGCAGCATACCGACTACGAATCTCATAGAAAGTACGATCGCCCTTCCCATCCAAAAAATAGGACAATGGTAAAGGGCGATCGCACTTCACCTAAATGCTTAATACGATCGCACTTTTTCCTGTTTTTCCTGCAAAAACTCGGCCAAGTCGCAGACTTCAGCAATTCATCAGCGTTTATCTGCGTGCATCTGCGGTTAAAAACCCCCCTCAATTCTCTGACAAAAAGCTTAATGTCCCAATAGCTTATCCCGCAAATGCTTAATCCGATCGCGCAATTTACCCGCCTCCTCAAACTCCAACTTCTTAGCCGCCGCCTTCATCTGCGCTTCCAACCGCCC
>NZ_JAUBQR010000122.1:0-20038 GCF_036701385.1 Microcoleus sp. Pol12B4
GGAGTCGCCATCCGCAACACAAAATCCAGCAACCAAGGCGCAATTCGGTGACACCAAACTGCTAGATGACTTTGCCATCCTACCAAGATTTCCGGCGCATCTTTCTGCAATCCCGCCACCAGCGCTAGGGCAACTTTTTCGGGAGTTGTGGGCACTACCCACCGGAATTGCTCCAAGTCTCGCACCATGTCGGTATCTGTTAGAGATGGCAGCAAAGCTGTGACTCGAACATTGTACTGAGTTAACTCGCTGCGTAAAGCTTGTGTGAATCCCAAAATGGCAAATTTGGTAGCAGAATAAGTGGCCATTGTGGGAGCGGCAATTTTTCCCATCAAGCTCGAAACGTTGACGATTGTTCCTTCTTTTTGAGTCGCCATTCGCCTCGCAATCAAGCGGGTAATTGTGTAGGTTCCGAGCAAGTTTAAGGCGATTTCTTCCTCGATTAACGGCAGCGGGGAACGCAAGAATGATGCTTGGTGCGCGACGCCTGCACAGTTGACTAGCAGGTGAATCGGGCCGCAATCTCGCCAAGCTTGGGCGATCGCAATATTCACCGCTACTGACTGAGTTAAATCCAAAGCTAACGGCACTACTTCTGTGCCCAAAACATCGATTTCCTCTGCCAGTTCAATTAATTGCCGGCGGTTGCGCGCCACAATCAACAAGCGTTTGACTCCTTGTCTCGCTAATTCCAGGGCGATCGATCGCCCAATTCCGCGCGAAGCTCCTGTAACAAGAGCTGTTTTTCCTTGAAGTTGCATAGATTAAACCTTTTGGTAGATACTCACCGCGGCACGGAGTTATGAGTTGTGAGTTGTGAATTATCAGTTATGAGTTGAATATTTTGGCGGTAACAACTCATAATTCATAATTTTGGGAAAGGCTATCTTGTTTCGATAGGCCTCATTTATTTGTGGGGTCAACTCAAAACCAAAAACTTTTGAATCGCTAACGTGCGCGTGAGTTGAACTAAACTTTTGGTTTGCCAGGAATCAGTCAAATATCTGGTCATTTAACCTCATGCAAGCAGACAAATGTGAGATGGCAAACCTAGTCGGAAATCATGGCCAAGCGGGCTTTATTACCGCTTTTTTTTCAGTTCGCGGAGGCGGACTTTGCCTGTGTAGCCACGAATTTATTCGGCGGGGATTGGTTTTCTTCAGTCTGCGGAGGCGGACTTTGCCTGTGTAGCCGCGAATTTATTCGCCGGGAATATTCACCCCGAATTGGTCATTGTTCGGGGCTTAATTACCCCTCTTTTTTTAGTCCGCAGAGGCAGACGATATCCTGTGCCACCGCGACTTACAATCGCCGGGGATTCGTGCGAATTGGCACAGGATAATTGAGCAATGCAGATTATCAATTCCACACCTCCTAGATATGAGAATTTCCTATCTACACACACCTTAACAACTAGAAGTTAAAGCGGCAACAATTTTTAATAAATCTTCCGCAACACTTCTTTACACAATTCTCATACGGCGGATTTCCAAGTGCCGTGAAAGCCCAAAGGTATAACACCAGGCAATTCTAGCTGACAAACAGGTTCGCGGGAAAGTCCGTCCCTGTCAAATATCCAGACTTCGCTGCTGTCAGAATTGCCGTCATAAATAACTGTTACTATCCAACCTTTCTCCGACAAAATATCTGGAACGTAGATGGGCTCTGTGGGATAGCGATTTTCGCCCAAGTCGGCAATTGTGAGATTGCGGGTTTGCGTGTCCAAACGGGCGATCGCACCATAACGTTCCGGTACAATATCAACGTCAGGGCGATACATTGCCAGATAAATATATCGTGCGTCTTGTCCTACTTCGTCCGCCGGTACGATCGGAAACTCACAAGGTTTATCCAACAATTCTTCTATTCCTGTCACTTTCGCCGTCAGAGGATTGAGATGCACTCGGCAAAGAGTACCCTCCGCATCGGTGCTAGTTTCACCAGTCGGTACTTCTTTCAGTCGCTGATTAGTTTGAAAGTCAGCGAAGCGCACAAAATCTACAGCCACGGAACCATCTTCCTTGACAAAACCATTAGCAAAATGCCACTGAAACCAAGGTTCGGTTTCGCCGCGACTAACTAAAGAGAGAGTTTCCGAGTCAAAAATTAATATCTGAGTACCTAACTCCGGTTTCCACTGAAAGGACTCGCTATAACTGCTAATTCCCGTTAACAAGGGCAAAAAATTGACTTGCACCGGCGGGATAAAAAATATCATATACTTTCCCGCAAAAACAAAATCATGGAGCGCGTAAATTCCATCTAAAGCAACTGTTGATTGTTGCAGGATTTTGCCAGTGAAATCGCTTTTATACAGATTCAACTTTGTAGTCGCACCGTTGGTAACTCCAAAGTTGAAAATATTGCCAGTAATCGGGTCGCGCTTGCAGTGAGCAGAATAAACAAATTTACTATCTAAACTGCCTAAATAGTCCGTTCCCTGAGTTTCCAGGGTTTGCAAATCGAGGCGGTGAGGCGGGCCACCTTCCCACAATGCCAAAAGGCGATCGGGCAAAGCTAAAACAGAAGTATTGGCAGCATTTTTAACAGTTTTAGTCCACCGCAACCACACAGGGCCCGGTGCTGTCATGCCATAATTACTGTAGAGAAATTTATCAGCTTTTTCTTCAGCTAGATATCCCGCTGTTTGCACGTAACGATAAACAGCCGTAGCACCGACATCGGTAAAATGTACTGCCAAAATTGCACCGTCGCCATCAAACCAATGTCCCGCAGCAACACCGCCGCGTTCCAAACGTCCGGGCCCATTGCGGTAAAGAGTGCCGCGCAATCCTGCGGGAATTTTACCGCTTTTAACCAATAGCTGAGTCAGCGGAAACTCTGCAGCAGGACGCGCTAAAGCTTTTGCCCAAGATTTTTTAGCTGAGATTTTAGTGTCGGTTTTCATTGTAAACTCGCAATTTTAAACTGATATGACAGAAATTTTGCTATACAATTATAGCAAAAATTACCTAACAGCTATGACTCTCCGCCGCCGCGCTCTGCTCACAACTTTTGGGCTGACTGCTATTGGTACTCAGCTTTTACCGCTCGCCCAAACCAACATATCTCCCAAAAGTGCGATCGTTAAGCCGCGCCGCCTGCAAGTTGGCGATACTATAGCTTTAATCAATCCTGCCGCTTTCAACTATAAAAAAGAAATCGAGGATTTTTTTAAAGTTATCGAAAAGCTGGGATTAAAAGTTAAACTTGGAGAGCATTTTTACGATCGCTACGGCTATTTAGCGGGCAAGGATGCCGATCGCGCCGCCGATGTCAACGCAGCCTTTGCCGATGACTCAGTGCGAGCTATTTTTACCGGGATGGGTGGCTGGGGCTGTGCTCGGATCTTGCCACTCCTGGATTACAATATTATCCGCAATAATCCCAAAATTATTATGGGATTCAGTGATATTACGGCGCTGCTCTTAGCGATTTATGCTAAAACTAATATAGTTCCTTTTCACGGCCCTTTAGGTGCGTCAACTTGGAGTCCCTTTACAGTAGATTACGTCAAGAAAGTTTTGTTTGAGGGCGGCTCTATAACCATGCAAAACTCCCAAAGCGTGCAAGTTCAAACAATCGGGCGGGGAACAGCTAGGGGAAAACTAATCGGCGGCAATTTATCAGTAATCGCAGCAATGGTTGGTTCGGCTTATTTGCCGGAGTGGGAAAATAGTATTTTGTTTGTCGAGGAAGTTGGCGAAGAAGTTTATCGCATCGATAGAATGTTGACGCAGCTCAAATTAGCGGGCATTCTTGATAAAATATCAGGTTTTATTTTCGGACAGTGTACCAAGTGCGAAGCTGAAAAACCCCAAGAGTCCCTAACCTTACCTCAAGTCTTGTCCGACCACATTCGCCCTTTGAATATTCCCGCGTGGTATGGTTCAATGGTGGGACACATCCGGGAGCAGTTCACTTTGCCGATCGGCCTAGAAGTTGAAATTGACGCTGACTCTGGTACAATTAAATTGTTAGAATCCGCTGTCAGCTAAATCTTAAACTATTCTCGATATTCGCGAGGCTCGTCCTCTGGTTCTGCATGACCGCGCAGAGCCTGGTAATGAAAAAATTAAACATACAATTAAGACGATAGTGAAAAACCGACAATTTCTCAAACATCTAGCAGCAATTATCTTAGCAATAATTTGCCTGTTGCCGCTTAATGCCTGTGCAGCAGCAGAAGCAAGTAAAACCGCCAAGGGCGACACCATTTATCAGCAGCGAACTGTCCACAATCCGGACGGAATAGGCAAATTTTACATGGGTCGAGAAATTGCCCAAGTCATGGGATATGAAGGTGCTGGTTGGCTGGAAAGACCGTCTCGCGGCATGGAAGAAAAATCAGCTCGATTAGTCAACAATCTCGATTTAAAACCAACCGATATTGTCGCCGACATAGGAGCGGGAACCGGATATTTTAGCTTTCGCATCGCTCCCTTAGTTCCAGAAGGAAAGGTTTTGGCTGTTGACGTGCAGCCGGAAATGATTAATTTTATTAAATTGAATAAACAAGAAAAAAATATCGCTAACGTTGAGCCAGTTTTGGGAAGTATAGATAATCCGAATTTACCGGAAAACAGCGTGGATTTAGTTGTGATGGTGGATGCTTATCACGAATTTGCATATCCCAGAGAAATGATGCAAGGAATTGTGAAAGCACTCAAACCGGGAGGCCGCACGGTGTCGATTGAGTATCGGGGCGAAAACCCGATGATTCCCATTAAAGGTTTGCACAAAATGACGCAGAAGCAGGTAAAAAAAGAAATGGCAGCAGTCGGTTTAGTATGGAAAGAGACAAAAGATATGTTACCCCAGCAGCATTTGATGGTGTTTGAGAAAAAATCGCAAATTTAGCAGCCAAACAGAGCGATTCTCTACCATTTTTACTCATTTTTGTCAAGGTACAAAAGACTTACTTTTGAGGCGCGCGGGCGCTCGGTCAAACATACTAAGCCTTAAGTAACCCTTAAGATAGACATTTTACTAAAAATACCATTTACAATTAAAAATTGATAACCCAGAGGCGCTTCCTTCATTTTTCAAGCGAAGAAGTGTCGCTATTAAGAAGTACCAGCGTGAACATTCCAAGTTCCATCCTCACCATGCTCGCCGGCATCGGAGTGACTCTGATCAGTCTCTGGTACGGGCAGAATCACGGTTTACTGCCGATCGCCGCCTCTGATGAAGCATCCGACATAGACGCGCTCTTCAATACAATGATGACCATTTCCACTGGACTATTTATCATGGTCCAAGGAATTCTCATCGTTGCTGCAATTAAATATCGCCGCCGTCCAGGAGATAACACAGACGGGCCGCCTTGGCATGACAACTTTCCCTTAGAAATTCTTTGGACAGCCGTGCCGGCGGTGATTATTTTAGGCATCGGAGTCTACAGTTTTGAGATTTACAACTCAATGGGAGGCCTCGATCCGATGGGCAATCACGACCACGGAACCATGCAAGCACACTCTAAAATGCGGGGAAGTGCGATCGCAGCCACACTTTCAGATACACCCCAAAACGCCCCTCAAATTCCGTCTCCAAAACTCTATGCTTTAGGCGTAGGCGCTTCCCCAGAAAATGAAGACAAACCAGCAGACTTAGTTGTAAATGTCACAGGTTTGCAGTACGCCTGGATTTTTAGCTATCCAGAAAGCGGCGTTAGTTCCGGCGAACTGCATATGCCAGTCAACCGCGACGTACAGCTAAATATCTCAGCTCAAGACGTGCTGCACGCATTTTGGCTGCCGGAATTTCGCCTCAAACAAGATGCAATTCCCGGGCGGCCGAGCGAACTGAGATTTACACCAACTAAAACCGGCGAATACCGGGTTGTTTGTGCTGAATTGTGCGGCGCTTATCACGGAGCGATGAAAGCTTTAGCAGTCGTTCACACGCCCGAAGAATTCGACACTTGGCTGCAAAGCCAGCAAGTTGCTAGCAGTCAAAACTTAGAGCAAGCAGTTGCAGTCAACCCCGGGGAATTGTCAGACGGAGAATTTTTGGCTCCCTACGTCAGGGAAATAAAGATTAATTCCGAAACCCTAGAACAACTTCACCCAACTCATCACTAAAAATAGTCATTAGTTCCTGGCACTTGGCCTTTTATCCTGAGCTAATAACTAATGACTAATAACTAATGACTAATAACTATGACACAAGCACAGTTCCAAGAAAGTGCCAACACTGAGGCTCGCGGAACAGCGCCCGCCGATAGACATTGGCGCGACTACTTCACTTTTAATACCGACCACAAAGTCATCGGTATTCAATACCTGGTAACAACATTTATTTTCTATCTAATCGGCGGCGTGATGGCAACTTTGGTGCGAACCGAACTCGCCACCCCCGACGCCGATTTTGTCACCCCCGAACTCTACAACAGTTTATTTACTGTTCACGCGACGGTGATGATCTTCCTGTGGATCGTACCCGCCGGAGCCGGATTTGCTAACTTTTTGATCCCCTTAATGATTGGGGCAAAAGACATGGCATTTCCCAGGCTGAATGCCGTTGCCTTTTGGCTGATTCCCGTAGGCGGCGTGTTGCTGTTGAGCAGTTTTTTGGTGGGAGCTCCACAAGCGGGTTGGACTTCCTATCCGCCTTTGAGCTTAGTTACTGCTCAAGCGGGGGAAGAAATTTGGATTCTCAGCGTCTTAATACTAGGAACTTCTTCGATTTTGGGGGCGGTGAATTTTGCCATTACCATTTTCACGATGCGGGTTCCGAGCATGAGTCTCAATGAAATGCCTTTGTTTTGCTGGGCGATGATTGCGACTGCAGCGCTGACTTTGATTGCGACTCCAGTCTTAGCCGCAGCTTTGATTTTGCTGTCGTTTGACTTGTTAGCAGGGACGGCATTTTTTAACCCGACTGGCAACGGCGATCCGATCGTCTACCAGCATTTATTCTGGTTTTATTCGCACCCGGCAGTTTACATTATGATTATGCCCTTTTTCGGGGTAATTTCAGAAGTTTTGCCGGTGCATTCCCGCAAGCCAATTTTTGGTTATTTGGCGATCGCATATTCCAGTCTCGCAATTAGCTTTTTGGGCCTGATCGTGTGGGCGCACCATATGTTTACCAGCGGCACTCCCGGCTGGCTGCGGATGTTTTTTATGATCACGACTATGATCATCGCCGTACCAACAGGGATTAAAATATTTAGCTGGTTGGCAACTATTTGGGGAGGCAAACTCCGGCTTGTCAGCGCCATGCTATTTGGGATGGGTTTTATCTCAACATTTGTCCTCGGCGGCATCACCGGGATCATGGTAGCTTCCGTACCTTTTGACATTCACGTTCACGACACTTATTTTGTCGTCGCTCACCTGCACTACGTGCTGTTTGGCGGCTCAGTGTTTGGCATTTACGCTGCTTTTTACCACTGGTTCCCCAAAATGACGGGGCGGATGATTAATGAATTTTGGGGTAGAGTTCACTTTGTTTTAACCTATGTTGGCTTTACTGTAACTTTCCTGCCGATGCACGCTTTGGGGATGCAAGGAATGCCCCGGCGGGTGGCAATGTACGACCCGAAATTTACCACAATTAATGTCATTTGTACTGTCGGTGCTTATATGCTGGCAGTCTCTACAATCCCGTTTATCATTAATGTGATTTGGAGCTGGAGGTACGGGCCGAAAGCAGGTGACAATCCTTGGCAAGCTTTGAGTTTGGAATGGATGACGACTTCGCCGCCCCCGATCGAAAATTTTGAAGGAGTGCCGGTATTGGCAACGGGGCCTTACGATTACGGCATGGAAAAAATTCAGCATACTGGGGAACGTCTCAGGCTCAAGTTGAGGGAGAATGCCACCCGCAACGCCCAGAAAACAGGTATTCCTATTGCGGAGGCTCAAGCTTCAACTTTCTTTGGCGGTACTGCCACTTTGGTCGCTCCTGAATCAGAGATAGATGTTCAGTCTCCTGCTGATGAAAGTCAAGATGGCGAATAGTTATTAGTCATCAGTCATTAGTCATTGGGCATTGTTGACTGTTGACTGTTAACTAATGACTGATGACTAATGCCAACTGCCCACTGACAACTGACAACTGACAACTGACAACTGACTTCTTCATTACCAATTTATTATGCAAATTCCAGCGATCGATCCGGCAAAAACAGCCCTGAATTACCATCACAATGCCGAGGTAGAAGCACACGGCGAAGAGCATCCCGACCACCGAATGTTAGGGGTAATTGTGTTCCTGTGCGCTGAAGGCATGATATTTTTTGGTATGTTTGCCGCGTATTTGATTTATCGGGCGATGGCCCCCGTGTGGCCTCCTGAAGGTACGCCGGCGCGAGAGTTATTGCTGCCGGGAATTAATACGCTGATTTTGATTTCTAGCAGTTTCGTGATTCACAATGCGGATACTGCAATCAAAAAGAATGATGCCGCCGGAATGCGGAATTGGCTGCTCGTAACTATTGCTATGGGCGCAGTTTTCTTATTCGGTCAAGTTTACGAATACACTCATTTAGAGTTTGGCTTGACGACGAATTTGTATGCCAGTTGCTTTTACGTTTTGACTGCTTTTCACGGTTTGCACGTTACGTTAGGAGTGCTGCTGATGGTGGCGGTGGTGTGGCGATCGCGCGCGCAAGGTCACTATTCTAGCGAGCACCACTTCGGAATCGAAGCGACTGAGATTTACTGGCACTTTGTGGATGTGATTTGGATTGTTTTGTTTCTGTTACTGTATATTTTGTGATCCCAGAGGCTTTTGGGCCTCTGCCACAAGAGATTTGTATGACCCCCAATAGGGGGTTTTTTTATTGTTTGGAGAGTGCGATCGAGCTTCATTCACATGAATCAAAGCCGATCGCGCTAAACTAAAAGTAGCAATTCTCCTATCCAGCAGCATTGAGAAAATTATGCAGTGCGAATTGTGCGATCGACAAATGGAAGCATTAACCGCCCATCACCTCATCCCCAAACAAAACACCAAGCGGAAAAACGAAGATCCAAGCCCGAGAATCGACATTTGCTCCGCTTGTCACCGCCAGATTCACTCTCTATTTGACAACAAACACCTCGCCCAAGAGCTCAATACCCTGGAAAAGCTCAAAAATAACCCAGAACTCCAGAAATTTGTCTCTTGGATTAAGAAACAAAAAACCGACAAACGCATTCAAGTACGCGGCAAAAAAGCTCGATCGTAGGGCCACAACTCATATATATAGTCCTAGACGCAGTTACTGTCTGAGGCCCGGTTTCTTCATTAATTTTTCGTTGCCCAACCCAAAATTTTACATAGAAACCCGGTTTGTTTGCGTAAATCCTAGTATAGTGATTTACTTATTTGTAACAAGCTGCCAACAATTATCATGAACCTCACCTCCCTCGAACTCGCAAAAGACCGAGCGCGCATCTTCAAAAACTACCTTCAAATGGAAATTGATGCCCAAGCTAACATAAACAAACTAGCTTTTTTAGACCGGGGCATTGAAAAATCTCCTTACCAACAAGAAATTAAAAATTATCCCGATTATCTCAAACAAAAACCCGACGGCTTAAAAGTAATTAGCTCTATTCCCGGACCCAATAATCTCCTCAAACTTACCCCATTTCCCAGCCTGGGAGAACTACCTCAAATTAACTCTCAAGCTTTAAGTTTCCTCCACGAAGACATCAAACAAGCCTGCGTTTGCATTGGTACTTTTGTAGACGGCAAAATTCAGGCGCAGTGGCTGGGAAAAAACGCACTTACCAATGCTGAGCAGTGGAGTGCCACTAAAATTATCGCACTCCTTAATATCGTCAGTCAAGTAAATAGCAAATATCCCGACTGCGACATTGACAACTGCGTTGTTAGAGATGGCAACGGGCAAAAACATGATTTTTACTTTTACGAGGTAGCAAAAGACATGATTAACTATGCCTCCAATATAGCAAGTTCAAACTCCTTAGCTGCGATGTTCAAGCGCTTTGATACTCGCATAGGACTAGAGCAATGGCTGAAAAGCGCTACTGGCAATAATGAACTAATTTTTCGCGGCGATTACGGCGAAAATCCTTATCACAACAACCCCAAAATTTTCGATCTCACAAAAAAACAAGTGCTTTTAAGTGCCGCAGTAAACACCACCAAACAAAAAAATTCCGTATCTGCTTATGACTTGACCAGGCTAATTTCCATGTTAGGATGGCACTTCCATATCGAACAGCGATCGCGCATGAAAGCATCTCAGTGGAACAGCTTAGAAAGCATTGTCAGAGCAATGGGACATGACAGCGCTCGATATGTGGACGTAGCAATTAAAACTTTGGGGATGGATAGCCTCATCACTTCTCCAGTAATTATCTCAAAATTGGGTTACGGACTGAGCTCGATCAGGGGAACCCTGGAAACAGTTTATGTCGCTTTAGTGCGGTTTGTTGACGAGCGGCCGAAAGCGACGGGAAAGCAGGCAAAACTCAGAACTTTAGCCATGACTTTGCGAGCAGAAAAACCTGTAGGCGGTTCCAATGTCGATCGCTTGGCGATCGAACTCGACGCCAGATTTTGCGCCGAAGTCACGGAAATTCTCCGCCGATTGTTTGCCGAAGAATTTTAAAGGCGGGCGATCGACTACTTAGAAAGTCGGTGAAACTTACGGTAAAGCATCCTCTCCACCGGCTTTCCTCCCCGCAAATGTTTATCAGTTATTGTCGCAACTTCTTCAGGGCAAACACCGCTGTACCAAACCTCTTCTGGCAGCACTAACACCATCGGCCCGTTGCCGCACTGTCCCAAACAACTGCTAGCAACAACTTCAACTTCTGAGGGCGACAATTTCTGAAAAGCTGCCAGTACCTTTGCTGAATTTTGCTTGCGACAAGTGCGGTTTTGGCAAACAAGAACTCGCCTAGAAGATTCGATCATTTTCATGTTTTTTTACTTGACATTCTGCTACATATATGCTATTTTTTTATCATGGGAACAAGTGCGCGCATATATACCCAGATTGCCCAGATTGCCCAGATTTGATATATTCCCAAATTTTAAGGTGCGCCGCAACGCACCCTACTATTAATCTGGTGACAAACCTTTGGAAGCCAACCATTGTCGATCGAACAAACGCGACTGATACCGAGCCCCACCGTCGCATAGGACCGTAACAATCGTATGTCCCGGCCCCATTTGCTTCGCTAAAGCCACAGCCGCCCCCACATTAATCCCCACAGAACCGCCCATAAACAGCCCTTCTTTCCTCAGCAGTTGGTAAATCACCCGGACAGCTTCAGTATCATCAATTTGAATGGCGTCGTCTACCGGGGCATTCTCCATATTTGCAGTGACGCGAGTGGTGCCAATTCCCTCAGTAATCGAACTGCCTTCAGTCTTAATTTCCCCCGTTTTGAAATAACTGTAAAGCCCGCTGCCCAGCGGGTCTGCCAAGACAATTCTCACAGCAGGATTTTTTTCTTTCAAAAACATTCCTACCCCAGCAAAAGTGCCGCCAGTACCAGTAGCTGTTACCCAAGCATCAATTTTACCGTTCGTTTGTTCCCAAATTTCCGGGCCAGTTGTCTCGTAATGAGCTCGGCGGTTGGCTAAATTGTCAAACTGATTTGCCCAGACTGCATTCTCCATTTCCGCAGCCAATCTTCCCGACAATTTAACATAATTATTCGGGTCTTTGTAAGGAACAGCGGGAACAGTCCGAACTTCAGCGCCCAAGGTTTTCAAAGCATCGATTTTTTCTTGAGATTGGTTATCTGGAATCACAATCAAACATTTGTAACCTTTAGCGTTGCAAATGTGGGCCAAACCGATGCCAGTATTGCCGGCAGTGCCTTCAACAACGGTGCCGCCCGGTTTCAGCAAGCCTTTTTCTTCTGCATCTTTGATGATGTATAAAGCAGCCCTATCTTTAACGGAACCGCCGGGATTTAGAAACTCTGCTTTGCCGAGAATTTCGCAGCCAGTTTCATCGCTGAAGCTGTTTAAGCGAATTAGTGGTGTGTTGCCGATTGTGCCTACAAAGCCATTTTTAATATCCATATTTTTTGCGTGTGTGTCTCCTATGATTAATTTTTACAATAAGTTGATATTTATTGCTACCACTTTTACCAAATCTTGCTCATATTGAGTATGAATCCAGGCAAAACGGGGTCGCCACTGACTGTCGCGGGATTCTCCAAACATTCCTCTGGCAAACCAGGACGGTAAATATAAACTCTGCGATTTTTGCGGTCAATTAACCAGCCTAACTGCACTCCTGGTTCTCTCATATATTCTTGCATTTTGTCTTGCAATGGCTTGAGATTGTCAGAAGCCGACCTGAGTTCTACTACAAAATCGGGGCAAATCGGTGCGAATTTATCTTGCTGTTCTTGAGATAAAGCATTCCACCGTTCCAGTTTAATCCACGAGGCATCGGGAGACTTGTCACCCATTGCAAGCTTAAATCCCGTACTGGAGTCAAAACAAATACCGGTTCCATCTTGGCGAGCCCAAATATACAACTCTCCAAAGACGCTACCGCTGCGATTTCCTGTTGTTCCACCAGTAGGAGGCATGATTAGCAATTCTCCAGATTTGTTGCGTTCAATGCGTAACTCACTATTAATTTGACAGAACTCGAAAAACTCGTCGTCTGTCATTTGCAATTTTGGCGGTATTCGCAACACAATTGTTGATGACAGCATTTTGCCTTTCCTCAAATCTAAAGTGTGTACACAAGATTGCACAATTTCTTGGTTTGTAGTGAGGGCTAAAGTCCTCAAAAATCAGGATTAAGGACTCTAGTCCTAACTACAAGCTGGTTGAACTGGCGAATTATAGAGGTAAGGTGTGCAGTACACACCTTACATAATTAGGTTCTGCGTCCAGGAATTTTAAACCTATTTATTCGGCTGAGGAGTCATCCGCAAATAAGGCTTAATCGGCGTATAACCTTTAGGAAATTTCTCTTCCAACTCTTTCGGGTCGGTAATCGAAGGTACGATTACGCAATCGTCGCCATCTTTCCAATCAACTGGAGTCGCAACGCTGTATTTGTCAGTAAGTTGCAAGGAATCAATTACTCGCAAAATTTCATTAAAATTGCGACCCGTGCTAGCAGGATAAGTAATGCTTAAACGCAATTTCTTTTCCGGGTCAATCACAAAAACTGTGCGGATTGTTAAGTTGTTCAGCGAGTTGGGATGGATCATGTCGTAAATGTCGGAGACTTTACGATCGCCATCAGCTAGAATAGGATAATTGAGTGTGACATTTTGAGTTTCCTCAATATCTTTAATCCAGCCCATGTGAGAATCCACATCATCGACGCTGAGGGCAATGGTTTTAACGCCACGCTTTTCAAATTCAGACTTGAGACGGGCCACTGCACCGAGTTCTGTGGTGCAAACTGGAGTATAGTCTTTCGGGTGAGAAAACAACACGACCCAGCTATCCCCAGCCCAGTCGTAGAAATTGATTTCCCCTTCAGACGAAGCTTGGGTAAAGTTGGGAACTGTATCGCCTAATCGCAGAGTCATAACTGATTTCCTCTAATTTTATTTAAGGACTGTTCCTTATCATGCCATAATTGCCCGGTTTCTCGATCGAGCTGTAAAGGATTCTAAACTTTTTGGTCGATCGATCGGCAATTCCACTACTGTAATGTATGTGTGGCTTATACCGCTAAATTTTCTTGCTATGCTTTACTTTTTGCTTAAGGCAATACAGCCTGTTTTAGTCCCGCTGTGTTTTGTCTCCGCCTGGGGTTTAGTTTTTTTGCTTTTTTTGAGTGTCGGGCGTGCTGTCACCGACTCCCTGCGTCGAGCTCAGCGGATGCACCAAATCCCTTGTGCTAACTGCGTATTTTTCACCGGCGACTACCACCTCAAGTGTCCCGTTCAGCCTACTATAGCTTTATCTGAAGATGCGATCGACTGTCCTGATTATCGAGGGCATTCGGGAATTTACGGTTAAAAAATCCGACCGCCGCTTTACATATTTCTTAACATCTCTCGCTCTTTCAATTAAACTTAAGTTGTGGTAGAGAGATTTTTAGGAGTGTGGAAAGAATGCTAATTCAAAAGCTAAATGCCTGCGATGAGTTTATTGCTGGCGACGGTACTCAACTGCGAGAATTGCTGCATCCAGACAAACAAGCTGTGGATTTGCGTTACAGTTTAGCCCACGCCGCTTTGCCACCGGGACAAACTTCTGCGCTGCACTCCCTGACAACTTCTGAAGTTTATTACATCCTCAGCGGCGTTGGAGAAATGCACATTGACGACGAAAATCAATTCGTGGAAGCCGGAGATGCAGTTTATATTCCCCCAAACGCCAAGCAGTTTATTTACAACTGTGGCACAGAGCCCCTAATATTTATTTGTATCGTCGATCCCGCGTGGCGAAAGGAAGACGAGACAATTTTCCAGTAATTTTCTAGTGTTTATCCTTTTAGGCTCGTTACCCGGCTCTGCCCGGTAACGCCTATCTAAAAGCTCTGCCTCTACTGAAAAAAACATCACAAACCGAAAATCTCTTTTAACAACAACAGCACCCAGCCATATGTACCGAGTGATTTCCTCTTTTTTTAACTTCGATGTGGAGTTGCAATAATCCTCGGATTCAGTTGCATTGCTCCCCTCTAATTAGTTGAGGAAGTATCAGCTTTGTTGGTGGGTGCTGCTATTGTTTTTTGATGAGACAGATGTGAGATTAAACAGCGTTTTTACTCCTTAGATTCTATTGTGAACTTCGCTGTGGTATCTAGAGGTTGTATCTGTCAGAGAAGCTTTTTGTTCGCTTCATATTATTAATTTAGCACCTTATTCTAGAAGTGCAAGTACCTGCAACTAAACTTTACATTTTTAGAAGTAACCAAGGATAATTATGAACTTAAATTAAGCATTGAGCTTTCTAGCTGCTCAGCTAAAATAGTAGAGTTCGGCTGTACTTGCTGGTGCGAGAAACGGCATAATATTTGTATGAAAACAACCAAACTCATCAAACTGTGCGCCTTGTCGCTGAGTATCTTTCTGCTGTGCAGCAGTGTAGTGACAGCCCAAACGACGGCGAACCCTCAACCTGGGCAGACTTACACTAACCAAGAGATTCTGCAACAGTTGGTGAAGGCAAAAGTCGTGTATCTGGGAGAAACCCACGATAGCCCGGAAGACCATCAAGCTCAACTAAAGATTATCCGAGAAATGCAGCGGCAAAATGGGAAAATTGCGATCGCGATGGAAATGTTTCAGCGTCCCTTTCAAAGCGCGCTCGACAACTACTTAGCAGGTAAACTGACTGAACAGCAATTAGTCGAGCAAACAGAGTACGATCGCAGATGGCGCTTTCCCTGGGAATCTTACGCCCCCATTTTGCGGTTTGCCAAAGAAAATCAACTACCCGTCCTCGCCTTAAATACACCATCCGAAGTAACGAGAAAAGTTGCCAGTCAAGGTTTAGAAAGTCTGACTGCAGAGGAAAAAAAGCACATTCCGCCAATATCCGAAATTCGCACCGACAACGCCGAATATCGGCAACTGCTGCTAGAAGTTTACCAGCAACACCAAAAGGCTGAACAGGGAAATAGTACGGGTTTTGAAAGATTTTTGCAAGCCCAAGTTTTGTGGGACGAAACTATGGCGGAAAAAATAGCTGAATTTGTCAAAGCAAACCCTGACTATCAAGTTGTGGTGTTGGCGGGTAAAGGACACATTATTTACGGTTACGGCATTCCCAGTCGCGTCGAGAGGCGTTTGGGAGTCGGGAATGTAAAAATGCGATCGGTTTTACTCAATTTTAGTGACAATCCTGCTTTATCGGCAGATAGACCCATTGCTGACTTTGTTTGGAATCACTCGGAATAGTACAATTATACCCGCAAGCAATAATCAGGAAAAAATCAATGACAAACAGACCAAAAATACTTGCATTTGCCGGAAGTACCCGCGAAGGCTCCTATAACAAACTGCTGGTAAAAGTGGCAGCGGCTGGGGCTACTGCAGCGGGTGCAGAAGTTACTTATGTAGATTTGCGCGATTTGCCGATGCCGCTATTTGACGAAGATTTAGAAGCAAAAGAGGGAATGCCAGAAAATGCCCGTAAATTGAAGGAATTGATGGTAGCGCATGACGGGTTTTTGATAGCTTCTCCTGAGTATAACAGTTCAATTACACCTGTCTTGAAAAATGCGATCGATTGGGTATCGCGGCCAGCACCGGGTGAACCGGGATTGGTGGCATTTACTGGCAAAGTAGCGGTAATTATGAGTGCTTCCCCAGGCGGAATAGGGGGTTTGCGGGGATTGGTTCATTTGCGATCGATCCTGGGGAATATTAACGTATTGGTGCTCCCCGATCAGAAAGCAGTTCCCCAAGCTTTTGAAGCATTTAATGCTGACGGTACGATGAAAGATCCCAAACAGCAGGACTCTGTTGAAAATCTCGGTGCTAAGTTGTCTAATGTGCTGTCTAAATTAATCGCCTGAAGCAATAAATTCACTTTGCAGTAGGGACACAGCAATGTTGTGTCCCTAATCCCAGTATCTGTTATTGTGCTGGCTGCATCAAGTGCGATCGCAAACCGCATAATTTTCTGAGTTTCTTCCCAGATTTATTCTTGTATCTTTCCACAGGCTAACTCTTCGGCATAGCCAATATACCACTCATCTACTTTTTCCAACACCGCAAAAAATCTATTTACCCTTGTGCCTCTACTTGAAAACGGGTATAGTTTTATTTCCTAGAGATAATACGTAGTGGAAAAATTACCACAAATTGTACCAGCACCGCATCACCCGATCGACGTAAAACAAAACCACCCGATCGCAGATTGGCAGAAATAGACAAGAGTAGGCATACTTGAACCATCGGTCATCGGTCGGTATATTTCTTCCAAACAGCACGGCAGGCGTGGGAGACTCCTCCGTCACGCCTGCCCTGCAGTTTTATTTAATAATTGTTCGATTTCCTACGGGATAGCTTCGCTTCACATAAATTACCCCATTTTTTTCTTCTTCCAAGCCTCCACAAATGGCACAAACACCGACACCAACTCCTGCCGGTTCACCACCAAAGTCGGATAAGAAACTCTCCCGTAATTCTTCCCCACTTCCAGCGGAAAAATCCCCTGGGATTCCAGCGGTAGCCAAACCGCACCCGCCGCCTTTACAATTACCCAACTCCCCGCAATATCCCAAATTTTCGGAGTCGCTTCCACCCCTCCCAACACGGCACCCGAAGCCACAGTCAAAAAATTGTAACTAGCCATACCCAACATCCGAACTTTACTCGGAAGATGAGGCCCCATTCCCACACTCCGCGAACACAAATTAAAAAAATGATTCCCGCTCATTTTATCAGCACTCGGCCGAATTTGCTGCCCGTTTAAAAACGCACCTTGAGGTATACTGTCAAACACGCCGCCCGCCAAATCAGGTGCAAAGAAACCGTGAAAAGACTGATTAATTGGCGGCAAATGCACGCAGCCAAAAACCGGAGTTCCGCGATACAACAAACCCAAAGAAATCCCCCAAATCGGAATTCCCCTAGCAAAATTAGTTGTACCATCCAAAGGATCGACAACCCAACACCATTCTGTATCGGGGAAAACTTGTTCTCCTTCCTCGCTCAAAATGCCGTGACTAGGAAAAGTAGATGCGATCGCACTTCTAATTTCTGCATCCGCCCAATTGTCAGACTGCGTAACCAAACTCCCATCATCCTTCTCATCCGCTTGTGCAGAACCGAAATCTTGCAACAACTGCTGCCCCACTCGATCGACAGTAACCCGTGCAAAACTTAAAATAGAATCCCAAAAATCTTTCATGAGTCATTAGTTATTGGTTATGAATTATTGGAACTATTAACTGACAACTGCCAACTGCCAACTGGCAACTGACAAAACATCAGTCTAATTCATTTTCAAGAATAGTGGCGATCGCACTTTTAGCATTATTCTGAAACTCCTCAACATCCACCCTACCCAACAACCAAACAGCCAGAATCATACCCACCGCCGGCACAGCAAACACCAACCCGTAAGCCAACATCGGCACCCCAAACAAACTCCTGCCTAAATCCAAAATAGCACCGCCGCTAACGGTTGCCATACCACGCGCCATCGCCTGCGACAAACCCCAAGCGCCAATAAAAGTGCCAGCAGTTTCTGCAGCAGTCAAATCCAACATCAAACTCAGCGCCCCCGTCGTCGTAATACCCGAAGCTAAACCAAACAACATTAAAGCCGACTTAAACACAATTGGATTACCAGTAAATCCAGATAAAATAATTAAACCAAAACAAGCAGCCACCGACAAACAGCCCAACCTAATCGTATTTTGCTTGCCAATTCGGGGCACAATAAAAAAACCAGTAGTACCCAAACCGATCAGAGTACCAGTACCGTAAATAGCATTCAAGCGAGTAGTTTCCGAAATCGGCATCTTAAAAATTTCCCCGCCGTAAGGTTCCAAAACCGCATCCTGCATAAACAAGCAAATTGTCATAATCAGCAGGAAAGTAAAAAACAAACCGGTTTGGCGGCTAGCAGTCAAAATCCGCAGCGCACTTCCCAGAGTAATTTTATCTTCTCGATTCACTGCCGACGATCGCACTTTGTACCGCGAATACTTTTTCTCAACCCCAAAAGTCGCAATCCCCACCAAAAATAAAACAAGCGCCGGCACTTTCACAAACAAACCATTAATCGAAGCCTGCAACACTTCCCGCGACACATCCCCATCAATTTGCTTCAGCAAGCCGCTGCTAACAATCGCCCCTATAATAATACCAACCATCAGCATCGACCACACCACACCCACCAACTTCGATCGATCTTCTTCATCCGAAACATCCACCAACAAAGCAGCAAAAGGAGTCGAACTCGAACAAATAGCAATACCGTAAAGCGCAAAAATCAAACCCAACAAACCCACCCAACCGTAAGTAGGAGTTGTCCAACCCACAGCCTCCAAACTGCTGCCCAAACGCCACATCACCTGCACCGCCAAAAAAGCAGAAATCACAAACAAAACGCTTCCTACCCACACATAACCCGTGCGGTGATGACCAAACAAAGGCTTAGCATCAGACATTTGCCCGAACCACACCCTAGCCGGGGCGACAAACTGGTGCATCGCCAGCGTACCCGCCACCACAGTAGCCGGAATCGCCAACTCCTTAATCATCACGCGATTGAGTACCCCTAGCGTCAAAATCGACATCATACCCAATCCCATCTGAAACAAACCCAACCGAAACATAGTCAGCAGGTTAACTCTCTTGAGAGCAGGAGTCGCGGAATCTGTTAATCTTGAATCTGGCAAACGGTCGATCGACATAGCTATTCAAATAAACACAGCATTTGCATTTATAGTAACTGACATACTCGCCACCAGCCGCGTTTCCTCCCCCGGCTAGAAGCTCGATCGCGACTATTTATAGAAAAATAATAGACAATAAAGAATTGTGGATTTACCAACCGTGACAACCATTACCCTAGGACAAAATGGCCCAGCCGTCATTCCCCTGTGCGTCGGAACTTGGGCTTGGGGCGACAAACTATTTTGGAACTACGGCAGCAACTACGGCGCCGCCGAAGTCGAAGCAGCATTCAAAACATCCCTAGACAGCGGAGTCAACTTTTTCGACACAGCCGAAGTCTACGGTAACGGCTTGTCAGAAGAATTACTGGGGCAGTTTCTCAAAAAAACCACCCAACCCGTGCAAATAGCCACCAAATTCGGCCCCGTACCTTGGCGGATTACAGGAAAATCAGTTTCCGACGCTTTGAGTGCCAGCTTAAAACGCTTGCAAGTAGAACAAATAGCCCTCTACCAAGTGCACTGGCCCTTCACTTTTTTACTGAGTCAAGAAACCCTGATGAACGCCTTAGCGGATGAAGTAAAACAAGGCAGAATTCAAGCAGTAGGAGTCAGCAACTATTCAGTAGAACAGATGCGGCAAGCCCACAAAATACTAGCAGCAAGAGGCGTTCCCCTAGCAACAAATCAAGTCCGTTACTCCTTGCTGTCGCGGCAAGTAGAAAAACAAGGAATTGTGAGTGCAGCCCGCGAATTGGGAGTCACAATTTTAGC
>NZ_JAUBQR010000405.1:0-2337 GCF_036701385.1 Microcoleus sp. Pol12B4
TTCTCAATTTTCTGCCTTTAGGGAGCCTGTGCCAATCACAGGCTCCCTTTTCTTTCCCTTGTTAGTCTAAACTCCAGAAACTTATGTCCCTGTGTAAAAACATACCGGAACATATCCTAGATTTTTTGCCCTATTTGGTATGTAACATTGCTGTAAGTTTGGCAAAAGTAATTATCCTTGTCTTGTTAAAATGCTAAAATTAGCTTTACATGATTAATGGTAAAGCTGGGCAGTGCTTGAGTCAACAACTGTATATTTATAAAGTTCAGTAAAAGGTGATCAGCTAGCAGATTTATGTATACTCAACTTTCATTGTGGGAAGAGCCAAAAACAGAAAGCCAGAAGCATGGTCAGCAATTATCTCTGCCTGATGCCGAAATAATCATGTACCGCGACTTCTTCAATAACAATGACAGCAACCAGATATTTTCGGAATTGTACGGCACTATTAATTGGAAGCAAGAGGTGGCTCTGCTTTTTGGCAAGCAAGTCCCTATACCGCGACTTAGCGCATGGTACGGAGATGCAGGTAAATCTTACACTTACTCCAAAATAAAAATGGAGCCTAATCTATGGACACCTACACTCATAACAATCAAATCTAAAATAGAAGCAATAGCAGGTACATTGTTTAACAGCGTGTTGCTTAATCTATATCGCGACGGCAAAGATAGTGTAGCTTGGCACAGTGATGATGAATCAGAACTTGGTGAAAACCCAGCGATCGGTTCTGTAAGTTTTGGGGCTACTCGTCGTTTTATGCTCAGGCACAAATACAAAAAAGAAATGAAATTAGAAATTCAATTAACTCCTGGAAGTTTCCTGCTGATGAAAGGAGTAACCCAGCATTTTTGGCAACACCAAATCCCGAAAGCAGCCAAAGTTACTGAACCAAGAATCAACCTTACTTTCAGGAAAGTAAGCTAAATGAATTAATAGTAATTTGTAATTTGCATATACGTTTATTTGCCTTTACTTCCGGTTTTAATAAAAAAGATTGCAACTTCTGTTAACAGTAAAAGTAGCGATTTTCGCACAGCAATAACAGTACCGCCGAATTAGCGATCGCACGGGAGTGCCGCTGCTAAGGCTGAATTTGGGTCAAACGGCTAGTTTGTTGCGGCTGTGCGGGTTTTTAGCAGGTCAGCAGAAAGGCTCAGAGTGATGTGAAGGTCGATCGCACCTCTTGTCTCTCAAAGTCTCATTCTTTACGTTTACCGATTTTGCCTGTTAAGGTGTAGTGCATCCCCTTAAGTTTTACCTCATCTTTATTCCCTCACTCTTTCAATTTCCCTAACTAACTCGAACCCAAATTTCCTCACACTATTGGCATAACTTTGCTCAGATGTCTATTAATAATTCGTAAATAGCTAGGTCTGAAGGAACATAAAGCTCGACAAAAATAATTATCTCTGAAGATAGAAGAACCCCAAATTAAACACCGCTAACATATAAAACTATGAGGAAAAAAAACTACTTAAAAATTGATTGATATAAGGAATTTTTAAGTAGTTTTTAAGATAAAAAAAGGAAATTTATGGTATTAAGTATTATTGTTCACGGTGGAGCAAAAACCATCACAGAAGACAAGGTTGCAGCCAACAATGCAGGCTGTACCGCAGCAGCCGAAGCGGGCTGGGCAGTGCTCGCAAGCGGGGGCTCCGCAGCAGAAGCAGTTGAGGCAGCTATCCGGGTTCTGGAAGCTGACCAGACATTTAACGCAGGCTTTGGATCTGTTCTCAACAGTAAGGGAGAGGTAGAGCTAGACGCAGGGATGATGGAAGGGGGTTCCTTAGCTTGGGGAGCGATCGCAAATGTTCAAGGCGTGTGCCATCCCATCTCCGTGGCGCGAAAGATTATGGATAAAAAACCCATGTTCTTAGTAGCCGATCATGCAGAACATTTTGCTGCTGAAAGTGGAGCCGAGATGTGTAGAAAAGAAGACTTAATCGCAGATGAGCAACAGGAAGAGTGGGAGGAGGAAAAAGAAGTTATTGACCGCCCCAATACCGTTGGTTGTGTAGCTTTGGATATTAGTGGCACTTTAGTTGCCGGTACCTCAACAGGCGGCACTATGAATAAGCCCGCCGGTCGCGTCGGCGACAGCGCGATTATCGGCTCAGGCTTGTTTGCTGACAGTCAACAGGGCGCTTGCTCGACCACAGGCGATGGCGAGTCGATTATGCCAGTAGTTCTGGCTAAAACGGCGATCGACATTCTAGCGTCCGGCAAGCACCCAGACGATGCAGCGCAGATGGCAATTGAGACTCTGGCATCTAAGGTTGCAGGAGAAGCTGGGTGCATCCTCATAGACCCTCAAGGGCGGGTTGGCTGGGC